>JAJRCS010000115.1 GCA_028678815.1 Methanomicrobiales archaeon
ATCTCCTCGGGGACGAAGGTCTTCTCGTCGGCGCTGATGGGGACCTGGTTGTCCAGGTGGAACCCAACAGCAGCGACGAGAAATACCAGGAGAAGGATGGGGACCGGGTTTTTTGCTATCCGGTAGGCGGTCCTTCCCAGGAGGGCGTCGTACTTCTCGATGTACGAACCGCGGGAACCCTCCTTGTGGACCGGGGGTGTGTCGCAGCCCTTCCATGACAGTTCGCAGGCCTCGACATCATTGAGCAGCCCTTTCGGTTTTTTCTGCCGGTAGTGCACGAGCACCCCGAAGACCGGGACGATGACGAGGGCGGCAAGGTAGCAGGACATCACCCCGATGGTACAGACGATCCCGAAGTCCCCCACCATGGGGATCGGGCCGAGGACCATCGCTATGAATCCCATGGAGGTCGCGAGCATGGCAATCAGGACCGACGGGCCGGCCTTTGTTATGGTGGTGGTGACCGCCTGGGTCACCGAGGAGTGCCGGATCTCCTCGTCCAGCCTCGAGTGCATCTGGATGGCATAATCGATGCCTATCCCGATGAGGACCGGGAACGCCCCGATGACCACCATGCTGATAGGGATCCCCACGAGGCCCATGAACCCGAAGGTGAGGACGAGGCCCGAGGCCACGACGAGGACTGAGAGGAGGGGGTACCTCACGTGGTTGAAGAGGGCGAGTACCGCGACGACCATGAGGACCATGGCAGCCCCGATGAGGATCCCCATGGAGGACCCCATCGCCGTCTGCATCTCCTGGGAGAAGGCCGGCTCGCCGGAGAGGGTAACCTCGAGGCCGGGCGGCGGGTGCGAGATGTCGACGACACTCCGGAGGGTATTGAGGACCTGTTCCAGCTTGCTGCTCGAGAGCCCCGGCTGGAGGGTGATGACGCTGATGGTCATCATGTTCGACGGGATGTACCGCTGGACAACCTCCGGGGGTGCCTGTTCGATGAGCCGGTTCACCTCCGCGGAGGAGGTGGGCAGCCTCCCGCCGTTCCCCTGCTTCAGCAGGTCGACGATCCCCGAGACCCCCTCCACGTACTGCTCGTTCGCGATATCAGCCTGGAGGCGCTCGATATACCTGAGGGTCTCGACGTCCCTGATATCCTGGGTCTCGAAGATGATCATGATGGCGTCGGACCCATAGGTATCGGTATAGTGGTTGAGCAGCACCCCCCGGGGAGTTTCCTGGTCGATATAGGTCTCGCTCCCCGTCTGCATGGAGAGCAGGGTCGTCCCGAAGAGCGCAACGAGAAAGATGAGCACGGTGACTCCCGCTACCCTCCAGGGATGGGCGGTGACCCGGTGTGCCAGCCAGTCGTAGGGATTCTTCATCGGGGGACCCCTGGTATCGATGGATTACCCGGACCTGGAGTCGATCCCCATGCGCAGGAACAGGGGAGGCGACACTGCCGGGTAGTTGTCATGTTCACTACAACATGGATGCGGATATAGTTCAAGCTTTTCCAACGATGATTACCCCACCATGATGCATTCCCGACGTGATTGACCTGCCGGGGAGAGAGAGGAAGTGCCCAAATCGCGTTACCCGCGCTCAGTCAGAACCACCGGTCCAGCGTCTTCTGGCCGGCGGTGACCCGGACCTTCTCCAGGGCGGAGTTCACCCGGTCCCGGGAGAAATCGAAGTTATCACAGAGCATCTTCACGACCCCGTCAGCATTCACCGGCTTCCATTCAACGGAATAGTCATCCGTCACGGGAGGGTGAACAAAAAATTCCATTATCAGCTCCGGTTCGAAGTCCGGCAACTTCTCAGAAAGAGTCTCGGCAAACTTCCCCTCGCCCACGATCTGGATGGCCTTCTTCGGGCCGATCCCCTTGATACCGGTATTGAAATCCGTACCAACGAGGATCCCGATCTCGATGAGCTGCTCCCGGGTGAGGTTCAGCCCCTCGAGCACCTCCTTGAGCAGCAGCTTCTCCGGGGTCACGGTAATTGTCCTCCCCCGCACCTTCCGCTTCCCGGAGACCGTGAGGTTCCGGACGAGGACCGGCGCCCCGAAGAGAAGGAGGTCGTAGTCCTGCGAGACGGCGTAGGTGGCGCTCCCCTTCGCGACCATGTGGGCCGCCTGGGCCTCCCCCTCGGAGGGGGCCTGGACCCAGGGGATGCCCAGGAGCCCGAGGAGCTCCTTGCTCGATGAGATGACGAACTCGTCCACCCGGGAGGAGGCCTGGGCATGCTTCCGGGCCTCGACGATATCCCCCCTTGCCCGGGCCTCCTCCCACCTCGCGCTGGCCTCCCTCCGGATCTCCTTGCGCTCCGCGATGGTCGCCCCCTTGAAGTCCGGGGGGGTGCCGTCGAAGACAAAGACCGGGCGGATCCCCAGCTCGAGGAAGTTCAGGACCCGGAAGAGGATGCCGGAGAGGTGGGAGGTGACCCGGCCCCGGGAATCCATGAGGGGCGTCCCGTCCGGCTGCCGGATAATGGAGAGGAACTGGTAGAGGGCATTGTGGGCGTCCACCGCGGCGACGCCGGCGAGGGTCTCCCAGCCCACGACCTTCTTGTACGGGAGGAGGATATCGCGGATGTCGACGCCCACGGGTCAGTCCCCCTTCCCTCTCAGGGCCCGCGGTCAGCGGTACATCCGCTTCGAGAGCTCCTGCATGACCCCGTCGACCCGCTCGAGGGTGGCGTCGTACTTCCTGCCCATCCCCGCCGAGATCTCCTCGAGGTTGACCCGGATGGTCCGCTCCCGGGAGACCACGCTCGCCTCGAGCCTCTGGACCCGCCGCCCCAGGGAGATGAAGAGCCCTGCGAGGGAGAGCATCATGAGGGTCGCGGCGGTGGCGATGACCGCATCCTGCCAGAGTCGCATGACGAGGACGAGGGTGGAGATGACGAGGAGGATGGTGAGGACGATATCCGGGATGTAGCTTCGGATCTCCATGCTTTTAGATGTTGAAGTCCCATTATTTAAAATACCCGTGAGGACCGGACCGGATGCCCCTTGACCTGAAGAACGACCTCCCCCTGGTGGCCATGCCGGGGATGCTCCTCCTCGTCGAGCTCATCGCCCTCTTCCTCTCCCGGCCCCTCCAGGCGGCGGGGGTGGAGGCCCTCCCGTACTCTCCCGAGAACCCCCTGAACGTGGTGGTCTTCCTCGTCCTCCTCCTGGTCTTCACCCTCTTCATCCTCGCCCTCATCCGGTTCGGGGTGAAGTTCCTCCTCTCGGCCATCATCGGCCTCTCCCTCTTCTTCACCTTCTACTACATCTTCGGGGCCCTCGCCCTCATCCTCACCGGCGAGAACGAGATCGCCGGGCTCGCTACCCTCCTCCTCGCCGCCGGGGCGACCGTGCTCCTCTACAAGTACCCGGAGTGGTACGTCATTGACACCCTGGGCATCCTCATCTGCGCCGGGGTCGCCTCCATCTTCGGGATCGCCGTCGGGATCCTCCCCGCCCTCCTCCTCCTCGTCCTCCTCGCGGTGTACGACGCCATCTCGGTCTACCGGACAAAGCACATGATCACCCTCGCCGAGGGGGTCCTCTCCGTGAAGGCCCCCATCCTCTTCGTCATCCCGAAGCGGCGGGACTAC
>JAJRCS010000204.1 GCA_028678815.1 Methanomicrobiales archaeon
CCGGTGCGAGACGGCCATTGCCTTCGCCGAGGTGACCTACCAGGAGCGGGAGACAACCCTCACCACCTTCCTCTTCGACGGGGTCGAGATCGCGACGACCCGGCCGGAGCTCCTCGCGGCCTGCGTGGCCGTGGCGGTCCACCCCGAGGACGAGCGGTTCAGCCGGCTCCACGGGAAGGAGCTCACGGTACCCTTCTTCGGCCAGCGGGTGCCGGTCCTCCAGGACCCGGTCGTCGACCCGACCTTCGGGACCGGGGCCGTCATGATCTGCACCTTCGGGGACAAGCAGGACGTCCACTGGTGGAAGGAGTACAACCTCCCCCTCCGGAAGGCCATCGACCGCCGGGGGAGGATGACCGCCATCGCCGGGAAGTACGAGGGGATGATCATCGGGGAGGCCAGGAAGGCCATCGTGGCCGACATGGCATCGGCGGGCATCCTCCGGGGGGAGAAGCGGATCACCCAGCGGGTGGGGACCTGCTGGCGGTGCAAGACCCCCATCGAGATCCTCTCGGAGCGGCAGTGGTTCATAAAGGTGAAGCACGACGAGATCCTGAAGGCCGCCCGGGAGGTGACCTGGATCCCGGAGCACATGCGGACCCGGCTCGAGAACTGGGTCGCCCAGATGGAGTGGGACTGGTGCATCTCCCGGCAGCGGATCTTCGCGACCCCCATCCCGGTCTGGTTCTGCGACGCCTGCGGGGAGATGGTCCTCCCAACCCCCGAAGAGATCCCGGTGGACCCGACCCTCACCCGGCCGAAGGCCCCCTGCCCGAAGTGCGGCGGGACGAGGTTCACCCCCGAGGAGGACGTCCTCGACACCTGGATGGACTCCTCCATCTCGGTCCTCCACGTCACCGGCTGGGACGGGAAGGGTGCCCCGCCCCTCTTCCCCGCCCAGCTCCGGCCCCAGGGGCATGACATCATCCGGACCTGGGCCTGCTACACCATCCTCCGCTCGGTGGCCCTCACGGGCGGGAAACCCTGGGACAGCATCCTCGTGAACGGCATGGTCCTCGGGGAGGACGGCTTCAAGATGTCCAAGAGCCGGGGGAACATCATCCAGCCCGAGGAGATCGTCGTGAAGCACGGGGCCGATGCCTTCAGGCAGTGGTCGGCCTCGGGGGCCGCCACGGGCTCGGACATCATGTTCAACTGGAACGACGTCGTGGCCGCGTCCCGGCTCCAGACGAAGCTCTGGAACATCGTCCGGTTCATCCTCCCGAAGATCGGGGACCGGGCCTGCACCGTCGAGATGGTGACCGCCCCCGCCGACCGCTGGCTCCTCGACCGGCTCTCGGGGACGGTCGCTGCCGTCACCGCCGCCATGGATGCCTATGCCTTCGACCAGGCGTTAAAGGCCCTCCGGGAGTTCGCCTGGGACATCCTCGCCGACGAGTACATCGAGCTCGTGAAGGGCCGGCTCTACTCGGAGGGCGAGGGGAGGGAGAGCGCCGCCGCGGCCCTCTCCATCACCCTCGATGCCCTCCTCAGGATGCTCGCCCCCTTCCTCCCCCACTTCGCCGAGGAGTGCTACCACCAGCTGAAGGGCCGGTCCGTGCACAGGGAGGCCTGGCCCCGGTTCGAGTACCGGGACGCCGCTGCAAGGGAGCAGGGGGACCTCCTCGTCCGGATCGTCTCGGGCCTCCGGACCTGGAAGCATGACCATGGCATGGCCCTGAACGCCCCCCTCGGCCGGCTGACCGTCTACACGAAGGTCCCGCTGGAGGACGGCGGGGACGCGGCGAGGGCCCTCAATGCCACGGTCAGCTGGAGGGCCGAGGAGCCCCGGCTGGAGAAGCGGGCGGCGGACGTGAAGTTCAACATGGGGGTCATCGGCCCCGCCTTCAAGGGGAGGGCCCGGGAGTTCATGGATGCGGTCCGGAAGCTCCCCCCGGAGTCTCTCGAGAATCCCCCTGCGACCATCCTCCTCGGCGGGGAAGAGGTCCCAATCCCCCCCGGTGCCTTCTCCCCGGCCTTCACCTATGCCATCGGCGGGAAGGACGTGGAGGTAGTCACCGTCGGCGACGTGATTGTCTCGGTGGAGCGAGGCTCCTGATCGCCCCTTCCACGAAGGACCGGATCTCCCCGGGAGGGAGGAGGGCATCCACGAGGACGAAGCGGGCGGGCTCGGCCTCGGCGAGGGCCAGGTAGTTCTCCTGCACCTTCTCCAGGAAGGGGCCGTCCTCGAAGTGCTCGCGCCTCTTCTCCGGCGGGAGCCGCTCCAGGGCCTTCTCCACGGGGACGAGGAGGAGGAAGGTCCGGTCGGGGATGACAGTCCAGCCCTGGTGGAGCGTCCGGAGCCATGCCGCCGGGTCCGGGACCTTCCCCTCGAGCATGACCGCCTGGTAGGCGTACCGGCTGTCCGTGTACCGGTCCGAGATGACGAGCCTCCCCGCGCCGAGGGCAGGGCGGACGACGTGCTCGAGGTGCGCCGCATGGTCCGCGACGAAGAGGAGGGCCTCGGTGACGGGGTCCGCCTGCTCGGCAATGGCACGCCTCACCGCGTCCCCCACCCAGGTAGATCCGGGCTCCCTCGTGAAGAGCGGATCGAGGTCTTTCAGGGATTCTTTGAGGGCAGAGACGAGGGTGCTCTTCCCGCTCCCGTCGATACCCTCGATGGTGATCAGCAGAGGGATCCCCTCCTCACCCATTCACGGGGGATGGCACCCCGGTGCACGGCGGTCGCCACGATGGCCCCGTCGAAGCCCGCGTCCCGGAGCCGTTCCAGGTCCTCCACCGAGGCCACGCCACCGCCGTAGAAGAGGGTCTTTTCGCAGGAATCCCGGATCTCCCCGAGGCCCGGGGGGAGCCCGGCCGCCGTCCCCACGCTGCCGAGGTTCAGGAAGATGCAGCCCCCGAAGGGCCATTCACCGGCGAGGGCGAGGATCTCCAGGGGGTCCTCCCCCCGGGGGATGACCTTCCCGTCCCGGACGTCGACGGAGAGGAACCCGCCCGGGTATCGCCCCAGGTCCGGGCCGCCGGTCTCGGTCCCCACGACGTTCACCAGGTTCTCCCCCGCGAGGTAGTCCCCCGGGGAGCGGATGCCCCGGTCCACGTAGGACCGCCCGGTGAGCCGGGCGCAGGCCCGGATGGCCTCGTCATGATCGCCCTTCCCCATGATCCGGTCCAGGTCAGCGATGTAGAGGTACCTCGGGGAGAGGGCCGTGACGATGGCCGGGGGATCGGCAGAAGGGATCCCGGGGACGAGGAGCGGCCGGTAGGTTGCCCGCTCGCCCCTGGCGCCGTGGACCACCCGCCCCCCCATGAGGTCCAGGGCGAGGACAAGATCCATGGGAAGGGGTGCACCGCGAAAGGATATAAGCGATGGGATTCCCCTCATTTCCGAAGGGAATGGGGGATCCCTCCCATTTCCGAAGGGAATGGGGAATCCCTCCCATTTCCGAAGGGAATGGGGGATCCCTCCCATTCCAGGCAGGAATGGGGATCCCGGGGATCCCGCCTTTCCCGTGTGGGAAACGTTTTATGAGATGAGGTGGATACCCGGAGATCTGACCATGCCTGCCAGTTCGGGATCGGGAATCCTCC
>JAJRCS010000211.1 GCA_028678815.1 Methanomicrobiales archaeon
CCTGAGGAGCTTATCCTGCATCCTGACCACGGTCCCCGCATCCTCGGTGGTGATGCCGTCCTCGCCATGGGCATAACCGTTCGCCTTCACGACGGCTCCCTTTGCAGAGGGGAAGGCGAGGGGGGATACACCTGAGTCGGTGATGGCATACCTCCGGTAGGGGGGCGTCCCGTCCCAGGCAGCGGGGGGGAGGTCCGGGACCCCCGGGACCGATTCGATGTCCAGGTTGTAGCCATGCTCCGCGAGGTTCTTGTCATAGAGGACGATGGCGGGGGTCTGGTACCGCCAGGAGAGGGCGAGGGCTGCGGCCGACCAGTAGCAGGTTTCCTCGAGGTCGCCGGGGGCGACGATGAACCGGAGGAACTCCCCCTGCCCGGCGTTCGAGGCGAAGGGGAGCTCGGTCTGGCAGGAGTAGGTGGGGAGGCCGGTGGAGGGGCCGGGCCGCTGGCCGAGGAAGACCACCACGGGGATCTCGGCCATGCCCGCGAGGGAGAAGCCCTCGGTCATGAGGCAGAATCCCCCGCCCGAGGTCCCCACGGCGACCTTCTTCCCCGCGTAGGCGAAGCCCTCTGCCATGAGCATCACCCCGATCTCGTTCTCGGGGTGGATCACGGTGAGGCCGAGGTCGGCGGGGAGCCCGGCAAGGAAGTGGAGGAGGTTCGAGGTCGGGGTCATGGGGTACGCGACGAAGGCCTCGAGGCCTGCCCGGAGGAGGCCGATCCCCGCCGCCTCGTTCCCCGTGAGGAAGGGGAGGGCCGGGCCGGTCCGGGGGACGGCGGCGATGGCAGCCCCCGGGACCGGTTGCGCAAGGGTGTAGGCCCTCCGGGCGATGGCGAGGTTCCTGTCGAGGCCCCGGGGGATCTCCCTCCGGAGGGTTGCCTCGAGGGCATCCCACGGGATGCCCGCCGCGCAGCAGAACCCGGCGACGATCCCGGTATTCCTCGCGATCCCGGGGGCACCCTCCTCCTTTGCGATCTGCGTGAGGGGGAGCCCGATCCCCTCAGCCTTCACCACGTCCGAATCGAAGACGGCGACCGTCCCTGGCGACCTCCGGTGGGCGTGGAGGTCGAGGGTCTCGCGGTTCATGGCGAGGAGGAAGTCCACTCCGTTCCGGTGGGAATAAATCCGTTCGGGCGCGGCCCGGATGATGGAGAAGTTATGCCCGCCCCGGATCAGGGACGGGTAGTCATAGTACATGAAAACACGGTACCCGAGCCCGTTCAGGACCCGCGCGATGATGATCCCGGCCTTGTTCAGGCCTTCGCCAGCCTTTCCTCCGATAAGTACCGAGTGTTCGGGCATAGAATCTCCTCGGTACATGCATACTGTGCTGACAGATAAGGTACTGCATGAGCGAAAGAACAGCCATACCCCGGTTTCCGCTGGAGAACTCTTCCTGCAGGGATCCCCCCTCTTTTTCACATGGAAAAAAGGAGATGGATATGACCTTATTCCGGATGAAACGGTGCAATAAGCTCCCGGAATATCTTCAAGATAACTCTTCTATATATAAGGATTTCTATTTTGTATATTGGTGAATATCAAAAATTTTCACAGACAGATACCATTTCTCACCGAATTTAAAATCGTAATATATATATACCATAGTGCCATAGTAGCACTTGCCAGCGGTGGCAGTGTTGCCACCCACACCGGTCCTGGGTCCGCGGGATCCATCTCCTGGTGCGGCTGCAGCACGCACCCTGGGTGTGAAAGGAGACTACCGGGATGCCGGGCGAGGATCACGCACGCGGGGAATATCGGGGATCCGGAAGGGTTCAGAGCGCACCAGGGGAGCCCTCCGGTTTGTTCCCCGGCGGGATCGCGCCCGTTGTCCCGGAGGCGGGGAGGAACACATCTCTCGAGAACCTCCGATCTATCATCTCCGCAATGACTCTTCCCCTCGCCATCTCCGCACGTACCGCAGCCTCGGGCACCATGGGCATGGTTCATCCTGTCCTCCTCACGCAGATGCTGGTCGTCGCCTGTGGTGCTCCCTGCGCAGTCCAACTCTTCCAGCACGCAAGTCACGTCCTTCCGGCTGGCATTGCACGAAACCCAACCACCTCCGCATCCGAACAACAGAAATATCCGCTCTTTCCCTGGAGTGATCGGGGCTCACTCAGGGGAGCTGCCCCCCTGGCTTCCGCCCCCGTACCGGCAGGTGCGTCCCCTGCAGGCACGGCGGCGCGGGGATATACCGGGGAGAACTATGGCCACGGGGGCAGCAGGACCACTGCGAACGGAAACCTCTGTGTGCCTCCCCTGACGGGGAGGACGTACCATCCAACCATGTATCCTCCTTACTCTTCACCATTGCACTAATCCCAACACCGTCTTTTTCTGGCACATGCCGTTCCCCTGCCGTGAGCCTTTCTGCCCATCCCCAGGGAGTATGATTCCAGGGAATGGCGGGTGGATCCGGCTGGGCACGGTGTTATGAAAAAAGGTAATCCGGGAAGGTGATCAGGAGGTGAGGATGGCCTCGGCCTCGTCCCGGTAGGCATCCATGACATAGGGGATGCCCGAGATCTTCGCGGCCTCCTCGGTAAGGGACATGACATCCTTCCGGGAGATGGAGGGGATGGTGAAGTTCCTCGACCCGGCCATGAGCTGCTGGAGCCCGACCTTGAACCGCTGGGTATAGGTCCAGATCCCGATGGCGCCCGTGGGGATCTCCTTCATCCGTGCGCCGTACTTCGCCCGGAGATCCTCGTAGGAGATGAAGATCTCCTCGACGGTCTTCCCGTACTTGGAGACGGTGTTCGGGAGGTTCCCGTCCTTGACCCAGGTCCCGATGTTCTTCCCGACCATGCCCGGGATCATGAGGCCCCGGCCCATGCAGACGGCCTTGACAAAGGGACTCCCCATGGCGAGGGCCTTGAAGACCCCGTCCTCGGAGGAGAAGCCGCCGGCCATGGCGATGTCCGGGACCCGCTTCCCCTTCTTCTTCAGCGTGTTCGCGTACTCCATGGCGAGGCACTGGAGGTAGAAGGTGGGGATGCCCCA
>JAJRCS010000093.1 GCA_028678815.1 Methanomicrobiales archaeon
TTCCCCCTCAGCTCCATCGCCGCCCCCATCGCCGTCGTCATGACAGGCATGAGGAGGTAGCGGATGCCGATCTGCCCCGCCCAGGTGGCGAGGGGATGTATACGAGGACGAGGATGTCGAGGGCCGAGCTGATGGCGAACCAGGTGATGCCGAGGATCGCACCCTCCTTCGTGAAATCCTTCCTGACATCCCGGAGGTACCGGAGAGCAAGGAGAGCACCCACGACTCCGCCGACGACGATGAAGATCGACTTGACAACCTGCAGGTCATGGACCGGCTGCCCCTGCGGGTAGAGGGGGATCGAGACGAGGAAGGGGATGAACCAGACGAGGAGACCGGAGAAGAGGATCCTGAGGGTCTTGTCCATGAAGGCTCACCAGCGGTGGAGGGGGAGGGGAGGTTGTCCTGGATCTCAACCCGGTTATATCGGCGTCCCCTCGCGCTTCGTGACCTCGCGGAAGGCGGCCATGAGCCTCTTCGTGACGGGGCCCGGTTTCCCGGTGCCGATGGTCCGCCCGTCGATCTTCACGATGGGGGCGACCTCGGCGGCGGTGCCGGTGACAAAGACCTCGTCCGCGGTGTAGAGGTCGAAGTACCCCATGTTCTGCCACCGGACCTCGATTCCCAGGTCCTTCGCGCACTCGAGGACGACCTGCTGGGTGATGCCCCGGAGGTTGTTCAGGTTCGGCGGGGTCTGGATGATCCCGTTCTTCACGACGAAGATGTTGTCCCCCGAGCCCTCGGAGAGGTACCCGTTCGTGTCGAAGATGATGGCCTCATCGCCGCCCTTGTAGTACGACTCCTGCTTCGCGAGGATGTTGTTCAGGTAGTTGAGGGTCTTCGCGTTCGGGGGGAGAGCCTCGGCGGGGTTCCTCCTCACCGAGACGGAGATGGCGGTCAGGCCCTTCTCGTAGAGGTCCCCGTACATCGCGCCCCACTCCACGGCGATGATGAAGACCGTGGGCTTCGGGCACTTCCGGGGGTCGAGCCCGAGGTCCCCGACCCCCCGGGTGATGACCGGCCGGATATAGCCGTCCGAGAGGCCGTTCCGCCGGAGGGTCTCCAGGATGAGGGCCTTCATCTCCTCCCTGGAGACGGGGGGTTTCAGGTCGATGGTCTTTGCCGAGTCATAGAGCCGGTCGACGTGTGCGTCGAGCCGGAAGACCTTCCCGCTGTAGGCGCGGATGCCCTCGAAGACCCCGTCCCCGTAGAGGAGCCCGTGGTCGAAGACCGAGACCTTTGCCTCCTCTTTCTGGACGAACCTCCCATCCAGGTAGATCCACATGACCAGATAGTTAGGAACGCGCCGTTTTTACAGCTTGCGCTCCACTCCTGAGTAGAAACAGGGGCGGGTTCACAACTGAGCAGGCCTATTCTGATTGGGGAACACGAAGTCGGCGGGGGCGAGCCGTTCAACCCAGGATCGGTTTCCTGCAGATGAAGGAGGAGGTTTCTTAGATTCCTCGCCGGCAGTATTACCGATCATGATCGGCTATCCCAGACTCCCCCTCATATGATAGAAGAATACACCACCGTCTTTCAGCCTCTCCCCCGGCACCCCTCCACAAACGCCCTGAACATGCCGAGGCTCGCCAGCGGGTGGAGGTGGGTATAGGATCCGAGGGTGCGGCGGACCAGTGCCCCGTCGAGGCCGTCCCGGATCCCGAGGCCCCTCGTGATCCGGTAGGCGTACCTGGTCCCCGGTCCGAGGACCACGTCGCTGTAGTGGAACTCGTGCCCCCGGAAGGGCCCGGCCCCGAGGGGGCTCTCCCCGGAGGCTGTTCCCTCGACGTAGCTCACGACCCGGCGGGCGGGCATCCGGGTCTCCCCGGGGAAGACCCCGCACATCCGGAAGGACCCCCCTTCCCCGCCGCGCCAGCCGGGCTCGAGCACGATCCGGTCAGTGAGGTACATGAGCCCCCCGCACTCGCCGTAGACGGGGGTACCGTCCTGGGACGCCTGCCGGAGCCCCTCCTTCATTCCCTCGTTCTCCCCGAGCTCCCGGCCGAAGAGCTCCGGGTAACCCCCTCCCAGAATGTACCCGTCCGCCTCCGGCAGCCTCCCCCTGACGGGGCTGAAGGTGACCACCTTCGCCCCGAGGGCGGGGAGGAGGTCGAAGAGGTCGGCATAGTAGAAGTTGAAGGCCTCGTCGTAGGCGATCCCGATCTCCACGTCCGGTGCCCGATCCACGGTGAAGGGGGACGGCCCGGGGTGGGCCGGGTCCATGTCGGCGGCGCAGGAGAGGACCCCGTCGAGGTCCACGTGCTCCGACACGAGCTCCCGCACCGCCGCGAGCCGCTCCGTGAAGCCCTCGTGCCCGCTCCCTTCCCGGTAGGGGACGAGGCCGAGGTGGCGCATGGTGAGCTCGACCCTCGGGTCGTGGGGGATGGCCCCGAGGACAGGGATGCCGCAGGCATGCTCGATGGCGGTCACCGCCTTCCTGGCATGGGACGCGCTGCCCACGTTGTTCAGGATCACGCCCCGGAGGGCGATGGCCGGGTCAAAGGCCTGGAATCCCTTCACGAGGGCTGCCGCGGACCGGGTGATGGACCGGGCGTTCACCACGAGGACGACGGGGACCCCGAGCTGCTTCGCCACGCCGGCCGTGGAGCCCGCGTCCGTGAGGGCCTCCGCCCCCTCGTAGAGGCCCCGGACCCCCTCGATGATGGCGAGGTCCGCCCCCCGGCACCCGTGGGCGAAGGAGGTCCGGATCGCCTCCTCACCCATGACGAAGCCGTCCAGGTTCCGGCAGGGCCGGCCGGTCACCGCCGCGAGGTAGGAGGGATCGATGTAGTCCATCCCGACCTTGAAGGCCTGGACCGGCATCCGGTCCGAGAGGAGGGCGGCGAGGGCGAGGGTGATGGAGGTCTTCCCAGTCCCGGACCGGTCACCGGAGACGACGAGGGCCTTCATCCGAGGGACCTCAGCACGGCCCCGAACTCGCTCTCTACGATGTCCCGGACGCCGAGGGTCTTGGGGTGGAGGTCCACCTCCACGACGACATGCTGGTGCCCGAGCATCCGGATGGGCTCCACCTGCCTCGGGCCGTTTGTCACCGAGAAGATTTCGAACCCCCTCGTGTACTCTGGGGGGACCGCGTGGGGGACCCCGGCGAGGAGGACGAAGGCGGGGCTCTCCGCCGTGATCCGCTCCCCGATGGCATCGCCGTTCGCC
>JAJRCS010000031.1 GCA_028678815.1 Methanomicrobiales archaeon
GTCCCGGTGAAGGTGTATCCCATGACCCGGGATTCCTCGGTACACTTCCACCTCCTCCACAGGAAGGACGGGCAGCCCCTCAGGTATGAACGGGTCTGCACAAGGGACGGGGTGGTGGTTCCCTGGGAGGAGACCGTGAAGGGCTACGAGGTCAGGAAGAACGAGTTTATCGTCCTCGAAAAGGAGGAGCTCCGGGCCGCCCTCCCCGAATCTGACCGGAGGATCCGGATCGATAAGTTCGTCCACTACCTCTCCCTCGACCCCGTCTTCTTCGAGAACTCCTTCGCCCTCCTCCCCGACGGGGTTCCCGATGCCTACAGCCTCCTCTTCACCGTCTGCCAGGAACTCGGGTCAGCAGGCGTGGGGCGCTTCACCCTGAGGACCAAGGAATACCCCGCCGTTGTCCACGCGTACCACGGGGGCCTCATCCTCACCACCCTCAGGTACGCGAACGAGGTCATCGACCCCTCGGCCTTCGAGGAGCTCGCGGCCCTCCCGGCCCCGGGCGGGAAGCAGCTCGACCTCGCAAAGAGGATCATCACCGACCTCTCCGGCGAGCTCGACCTCGCCGAGTACCACGACGCGTACCGGGAACGGGTCCTTGCCATCATCGAGAAGAAGCGGTCCGGCGAGACCATAAAGGTGGAGAAGCCCAAGGCGGCCGAGGTGAAGGAGCTGATGGCCGCCCTGGAGGAGACCGTCGCGAAGCTCGGGAAGCAATGACCGGTCCCCGGTACAGCCCGATGCTCGCCCGGACAGCGGAGGCCCCCTTCTCCTCGCCGGACTGGATCTTCGAGGTGAAGTGGGACGGGATCCGGGCCGTCGCCTACGCCGGGGAGACCCTCTCCCTCCTCTCGAGGAGCGGCAGGGACATGTCAGGCCAGTTCCCGGAGCTCCGGGAGATCCTGGAGCTCGCGCCAGGCTGCGTCCTCGACGGCGAGATCGTGCTCCTCCGTGACGGGAGGAACGACATCCAGGCCCTCCTCGGCAGGTTCCAGGAGAGCGATCCCCGGCAGATCGAGGCCGACTCCCTCCGCCTCCCCGTGACCTACGTCGCCTTCGACATCCTGGAGGCGGACGGGGCTCCCCTCGTCCACCTCCCCCTCGAGGAGCGGCGGAGGATCCTCGGAGAGAGGGTGAAGGAGGGGAAGTACCTCGTCCGCTCCGTCGCCGTGAGGGGGGACGGGGAACGGTATTACGCCGAGGCTGCGAGGAGAGGCCTCGAGGGGGTCATGGCCAAGCGGCTGGGGAGCCCCTACCGGCCGGGCGCGAGGAGCGATGCCTGGCTGAAGGTGAAGGCGGTCCGGACCTGCGACTGCGTGGTCTTCGGGTACACGAAGGGCGGGGGGGCGAGGGCAGGGACCTTCGGGGCCCTCGTCCTCGGGCTCTGCGACGGAAAGAAGGGAGTGTACATCGGCAGGGTCGGGACCGGCTTCGACGACGCGGCCCTCGCGTCCTTCCTGTCGGCCCTGGATCCCCTGCGGGTGGACTCCCCGACCCTCGAGGGGGCAGAGAAAGGAGAGATCACCTGGGTCCGGCCGCGCATGGTGGTGGAGGTCGCGTACCAGGCCGTGACCCGGGACGGCCGGCTCCGGATGCCCCGGTTCCTCCGGGTCCGGACCGACAAGGCGCCTCAGGACTGCACCCCCGACCAGCTCGGGACGGGCCGAAACCTTCTTCCCTACCAGGCGAAGAGAGACTTTTCCATGACGCCCGAGCCGAAGGGGAAGGGGCCGGCGGGACCGGCAGGGAACTCGTTCGTGGTCCACGAGCACCGGGCACGGCACCTCCACTGGGACCTCCGGATGGAGCGGGACGGGGTGCTGAAGTCCTGGGCGGTCCCGAAGGGGGTACCTGAGGCCGCGGGGGAGAAGCACCTCGCGGTGGCCACCGAGGACCATCCCCTCGAGTATCTCACCTTCGAGGGGACCATCCCCGAGGGGGAGTATGGAGCAGGGACCGAGGCCATCTGGGACACCGGGACGTACGACACCGTCGCGTGGGACGAGGGGAAGATCGAGGTGGTCTTCCACGGCCGCAGGCTCTCGGGCAGGTATGCCCTCGTCCGGTTCAGGCCTGGCGGGAGGAAGGGTCCGTACGCGAAGAAAGATGCGGAAGGGAAGGACTGGCTCCTGCTGAAAGCCGGGGACGGGTGAAGGGGCAAGCTTCATCTCCCGGGACGCGGCATCCTCCCGTGCCGGGAGGTGAGGAACATGGCCTGTTCTGCCGGCGGACCGATGGAGATCACCATCCTCGACGTGGACGAGGAAGACACGAAGTGCAACGACTGCGGGAAGAAGTTCAGGCGCCCGAAGAGGAAGGCACGCTGCCCGGAGTGCGGCTCGGAGAACCTGGGCGCCCTCTAGGCTCCTTCAATATCCCCCTTTTTTCATCCCCGACGACATCCCCCCTGCCAGGCCCCCTGTGCCGGAACGGAGGCTATAACTCTCGGCAAAGGGATAGGTTCCGGTAGACCGGGCCTCAGGGGATACCGCCATGTTCATCGGCATCGACCAC
>JAJRCS010000227.1 GCA_028678815.1 Methanomicrobiales archaeon
CGATGTGTTCCTGCTCGATGAACCGCCCGGCGCTCATGTTTCCCACGTACATGGCGTCGATCTGCTCGCCCGAGAGCCCCGCGTCCTCCAGGGCCAGAGCCCCTGCCTGGATGAAGAGGTCACGGAAGGACGCTCCCCAGTGCTCCCCGAAGGGGGTGCACCCGATCCCGATCACTGCCACATCTCTCATTGCTGCATCACGATCTTTCCCTTGTGCCGCGCGTACTGGGCATAGTCGAGGTAGACCGGATCCTCGAGGAGGGCCTCCACCGTCGGGGCCTGCCGCAGGTCAAAGGTGGCCTTATCGGCGATGGCATCGGTCACCTCGATGTCGAAGGCATCGCTCCCCGCGCCGGACCCGAAGGAGGTGACGAAGATCCGGTCGCCGGGCTCCGCCACGTCCAGGGTCGCCGCGAGGCCAATCATGGAGGAGCCCGAGTAGGTGTTCCCCAGCCGGGGCACCACGAGGCCGGGCCTGATCTGCTCCCCCGTGAACCCGAGGATATGGGCGACCCGCCGGGGGAACTTCGCGTTCGGCTGGTGGAAGACGGCATAGTCGTAATCCGAGGCCGAGGTGCCCATCTCCTCGAGGAGCATCCGGGCTGCCCCCTGGACGTGCCGGAAGTATCCGGGATCGCCGGTGAACCGGCCCCCGTGCCGGGGGTAGTCCTGCCCTTCCCGGCGCCAGAAGTCCGGAGTATCGGTGGTGAAGGAGCGGGTGCGATGGATCTCTGCAATGGGTTGGTCGTTCCCGATGAGGAAGGCGGCGCCCCCCGCCGCAGCCGTGTACTCGAGGGCGTCCCCCGGGGCCCCCTGGGCGACGTCAGAACCGATGGCCATCCCGTACCGGATCATCCCGCTCGCGACGAGGCCCATGCAGGTCTGGATACCGGCCGTCCCGGCCTTGCAGGCGAACTCGTAGTCGGCGGCGGTCATGTTCGGGGTCGCCCGGATGGCCTCCCCGACGGTGCAGGCCGTGGGCTTCACGGCATAGGGATGGGACTCGGACCCGACGTAGACTGCCCCGATCTCCTCAGGATCGACGGCCCGGCGGGCCATAGCGGCCCGGGCCGCCTCCACCGCGATGGTCGCCGTGTCCTCGTCCAGGTCCGGGACCGACTTCTCGAAGACCCCGAGCCCGCCCGAGATCTCCTCTGCGTTCGCACCCCAGACCCGGGCTATCTCATCGACCCGGATCCGGAACCTGGGGATGTAGACCCCGTACGTGATGATGCCTACCATTGTTCACTCCTGAGCGCGGTGATGATCTCATCCACTCCGCGGGGTGTGGCCATGAGGGTGATCCGGTCCCGCTCGGCGAGCCTCGGCACGAGGGGGTGGATCTCCTCGGGGGTTATCCCCTGGAGGACGACGCACCGGGGCTTGAAGGGGGTGACCCGGATGGCCACCATGGGGGACTTCCCGTTGGAGACCCCGGCGAAGACGAGGGCCCGCTCCGTGGACCAGCCGTAGAGCCTCCCGAACTCGCTCGAGGAGAGCCCGAGGATGGCATTCAGGCTGTGGATCACCGTGTACCCGTAGATCTCCCGGTCCACGGGGCCCTGGATGATGGTGGCCCCGATGGCCCGTGCGAAGGCCTCGAGGGGGACGGGGGAGGCGTACTCATGGATGTCGAAGATGATGTCCGAGTCGAACCGGTTCTCCAGGATCCTCCCGAACTTCGCGATGAACTTCCCGCCGTTCCTCTCGTCGATGGAGAGGATGGTGTCCACGATCCTCCCGACCACAGCCGTTCCCGGGCTCCTCCTCCTCCCGCTCTCGTAGTCGCTGATCACCGAGGGGGACATCCCCATCTCGTCGGCGAGGATCGCCTGGGGGATCTCGAAGGCCATCCTCCACTTCTTGAGGGCCTTCCCGGGCGAGTCGGAGAGGGTGATCTCCCCTGCCATCTTCTCGGCAAGGTGCTGGTGGAGCTCGGATTTCATGCCTCCATCGTTGGGTCAGGGGGCTTAAATAATTAACGAACCTGACTTCGACATTTCACGAACTTTCCCGGGATCCCCGCCGCGAGGGAGCGTCATAATCCATAGATAGGATGCATCCCAATTTTGATAAGCATGCTGTAACCCGCCGATCTCCAGTGCCTGAAGGCCATCGCCCTCATGGGCGGGGTCAGGGGCCCCGTCTGGATCTCCTCGCAGTCCTTCGGCGAGTCCCTCTCCCTCTCCCCCCAGACCGCCTCCCGGCGGCTCAAGGCCCTCGAGGGGCAGCGGCTCATCGACCGGTCCCTCCGCCCCGACGGTCAGTACGTCACCGTCACCTCGGACGGGGAGGAGGCCCTCCGGAAGGAGTACACCGACTACTCGCGGATCTTCGGCGAGGGGGGCGGCCCCTACAGCCTCACCGGCTCGGTCATCAGCGGCCTCGGAGAGGGGCGCTACTACATGAGCCTGCCCGCGTACGCCGAGCAGTTCCGGAGGGTCCTCGGGATAGATCCCTTCCCCGGCACCCTGAACCTCCGGCTCTCCTCGGCTTCCCGGGACGTGAAGCGGAAGGTGGACGGCCTCCCCTGGACCCGGATCGAGGGCTTCATCCAGGACGGCCGGACCTTCGGCGACGCCCGGACCCTTGCCTGCCGGATCGGGGAGATCCCCTGCGCCATCGTGGTCCCGGGCCGGTCCCACTACCCCGACGATGTCATCGAGCTCATCTCCCCCGTGGAGCTCCGGGCCGTTCTCAGGCTCTCCGACGGTGACCTCGTCACCGTGGAGGTCTCCCATGCTTGAGGAGGCCATCGCGGCCTTCAGGGACGGAAAGTTCATCCTCCTCTACGACTTCGATGACCGGGAGAGGGAGACCGACTTCGCCATCCGGGCGGACGCGGTGACCAGGCAGCACATCATGTGGATGCGCAAGGACGGGGGCGGGCTCATCTGCACCGCCGTCCACCCCGAGGCGGCGAAGCGGCTCGGCCTCCCCTTCGCCCGGGACCTCCTGGCAACGTACCAGGGAGTGGAGCGCCCCGGCGAGATCCCCTATGACCGGAAGAACCCCTCCTCCTTCTCCATCTGGGTGAACCACCGGAACACCTTCACCGGCATCACCGACCGGGACCGGGCCCTCACCATCACTGCCATTGCGGACCAGGTGAAGGCCGCGATGAACGGCGGGGGCGGGGCTGAGTTCCACCGCATCTTCCGTTCGCCCGGCCACGTCGCCCTCCTCAGGGCGGCGGATGGGCTCCTC
>JAJRCS010000011.1 GCA_028678815.1 Methanomicrobiales archaeon
TCCTCCGCGACGAGGGGTCCGTGCTCCTTCACGATGAAGGTGTCGATCTCCTCCGAAAGGAGCCGGAGGAAGGCCGCGACAACGCCCTCCCTCCCGCAGCCGGAGGCCCTGAGATGGTCGGCGGCCCCCCTTGTCCGGGCAAAGCCGTTCACCCACTCCCTCGCCACCATGTCATGCCCCTTCGAGTGATCCATGACATCGAGGAGCGTCATCCCCTTCTCCCGGATGTGGTCAAGGGCCTTCGGATCGGAGACATCGAGGGGATCGCTGGGGAGCATCCGGACCTTCACGAGGGAGAAGGCCCTGTAGAACTGGATGGCGTCCTCCACGGTCGTGTCCCGGACTGCCCGGGCGGCCCCCTCGATATTCCCCCCCCGGAGAAGGGGAACGAGGAGGATGAAGGCCCCGAAGTGGGTATTCCCGCCCCGGTGAGTGGTGGTGAGCCTGACCGCCTCCCGGAGGACCTCCCCGATCCCGGCACCGCAGCCTTCCGCGGCGGCCTTCTCGAGGGCAGGCCGGGCGAGGACGGCCGAGGCGAGGAAGTGCTCGAGCCGGGTCCCCTCGTAGTCATGGCACCGGTCCACGTTGCCCGGCTTCGGGTAGGCGGTCACCTCGAGGACCATGGCCATCTGGGCCCGCTCAACCGGAGTCATCGTTGTCCCGGGGAGGGAAGACCCTCGCCATGATGGCACGGGAGAGCCTCCGCTTCTCCTCCATGTACTGCTTTTTCGAGATCTTCATCTGGTCCAGGGTGGCGTCCCGGAGGAGGCAGGGGGAGCTCACCTTGCAGCACCAGGCGAGGGACCCGAAGCAGGTGTACGCCCCGTCCTGGATCGGCGTCCCCTGCACACTCTCCCGCTTCAGCTTCACGTACTCCTCCCGGGAGAGCCCGATCTTCTGGAGGGTGGGGAGGAGGGGGCAGTCCTTCACCGGGAGGCAGCAGAAGGTGAGGGCCCGGACGTCCCCGCCCCGGCAGAGCTGCTTGGGGGCATTGTACCAGCCGAACTCCTTCGCGTACCGGGTGATGGCGGCATCGATGCCCGCGAGGGTCTCCGGGTCGGACCGGCGGGCGAGGGAGACGAGGTCGGCTCCGTGGGAGAACATCTCCATGACCCGGTCAAAGGACTGCATGGAGTTGTTCGCGATGATCATGATGGGGGAGGCGTTCCGGATCTGCCGGATCTTCGCATAGCCGCCGTCCATGAGGTCGATATGGAAGAGGGTGGCCCCGGCCTCCCAGAGCTGGCGGGCGAGCCTCGGGTCGTTCTCGGCCATCCCTGCCCGGACCTTCACCGAGACCGTCACCCCCTCGGAGGCGAGGGCCCGGACCATCTCCGCGAGCCGGTCCGTGTGGTGGAGGAGGTACTCCCCTGCCCCGGCTGCGGTCATGGGGGCTTGCCGGCAGTGGGCATCGATCTCGTAAATGACCCGGTCCCCGACGGCCTGAGCGATTGCCACCAGTGCTTCGGGGGAGCTCGCCCTGAGGTTCACCCCGCCCACGACCGGGAGGGCGGAGAGGAGGTCTGCCTGCCGGGTGAGCTCGGCCACCGGGTCGCCCGGGAGGAACTCGCACCGGCCCCCCTCCGCCATCTGCCGGCTCGCTGCGATGGTGGGGGGATCCACGGAGTACCCCCCGATGAAGGCCATCCCCACGTGGCCGGCCCGTTCTGCCACGTAGGCGGCGTCCACCGTCCCGGCCATGGAGGCGATGGCGATGGGGGTCTTCACGGCCCGGCCGTCCACGGAGAGGTCAAAGGGATCGGAATGGACGATTGGGCGGGAGGGGGATGGCATGGATTCTTACCTGTCTCCCTCCAGAACCTTTATCCTTATCCTTCCAGCTCGGGGAGGAGGTAACCCTCAGGGTCCCGTGCGAGCGTGATAAAGGACCGGAAATCCTCGATCCCGATCCCCGGGGCGGACCGGTAGAACCGGATCAGGGCCTCCCACGGGATGAGGTACGCCTCCCGGGCTTTCCCTGACCCGAAGCGGAACTCGATGGCGAGGTACCCCCGCCTGCCCGTCCGGGCGAGGAAGCTGCTGATGGCATCGATCTGGTGGACCTGGTTCCGGTCGCTGTGGAAGTGCTGGGTGAAGTAGAGCTTCTTTCCCCGGATGGATTTGCACTCGATGGCGCAGTAGTACCGGGGGTCCAGGGAGTCCACGAGGACGTCCACGTACTGGGTGGAGAACTTGTGCTGCTTGAGCCGGTAGGCGAAGCCCCGCCTCTTCCCTGCCTCGAAGAACCGGTTCAGGCAGGCGACCATCTCCCGCTCGAAGTCGCTCATGCCCCGCTTCTCCCCGCACCTTCCATCGGATCCCTGAGATACCATGGGGGCTCCCCGCACATAGGATTAACCCGTTGGTTCCCCCATCCGGGATATCCCACCCCCCCTTTTGCGGCGGGGACGGGGAAATGGCCGGCTTTTCCCGTTCCACATCGATAATGATTTTATCCATGGCGCTCTACAGGATACCTCATGAGCAAAAAGGGCCTCCTCCTGGTGGGTCACGGAAGTTCGCTGCCGTTCAACAAGCAGCTCGTCGAGGATACCGCGCGGATGGTATCCCGGAAGGACCCGGGCTATATCGTGAAGGCTGCCTTCATGAACATGAACAGGCCCACCATCCAGGAGGCCCTCGAGGAGTTCAGGAAGGAGGATGTGGACGCCGTCATCGTGGCACCCCTCTTCCTCGCCCGGGGAGTCCACATCAACAGGGACATCCCGGAGGTCCTCGGCCTCCCGGAGGGGACCTTCCGGGGGAGCCTCGCGAAGAACGGCTCCGCGATCCCCCTCATCTACGCTGACCCCATCGGGAGCGACCCCCTCCTCGCCGAGCTCATGCTCAAGAACGCGGCGCGGGCCCTCAGGGAGCGCCTCTGACCATCCCATGGAGATCCTCGTCCTCGATACCATCCATGGCGGAACGGACCTCGCCACCCACCTGGAGCGGTCCGGCCACCGGGCAGACACGGTAGACGTCTACCGGGGGGAGCAGGGGATATCGCCGGAGGAGGCGGCCATGCGGAGGTACGACCTCCTCGTTGCCCCCGTCCACCTCGACCCCGGGTATCCCCTGCTCTCCACCATCCAGGCGCCCCGGATCACCCACCACCTCGCGGTCCGGATGCTCCTCGCCGGGAAGACCCCCCGGCCGATGATCGAGGTGACGGGGGCACGGGGCAAGACCACCACCGCCCATGCCATCGCCCATGGACTCGAAGGCCCGGG
>JAJRCS010000022.1 GCA_028678815.1 Methanomicrobiales archaeon
ATGGCCGCCACCTTGCGCATGGCAGGGACCATGTCCGGGTTCGTCATCTTCGCAACAAGGATGTCCCCCTCCTGCACGGACCCTACATCCTTGATGTCCCGGACGATGGCGACCTTCCCCGAGCCGATGCCAGGGGAGGCCCCCTGCCCCTCGATGAGGACCTTCCCTGCCGTCGCCGCCGCGGGCTTCTCCTTGGCAGGCTGACGGATGGTGGTGATGGGCCGGGACTGGAGGATGAAGAACTCCTTCCCCGTGATGGCCCACTCGAGGTCCTGGGGGATCCCGTAGTGATCCTCGGCGATCTTCCCGAAGGTCGCGAGCTGCTTCACCTCGTCGTCCGAAAGGACCGGCGCCCGCTCCTGGTCCGGGCCGAGCTTCACCGTCTTCGTCCCCTTCCGCCCGTCCGGGACGATCATCTCGAGCTTCTGGGAGATGAGCCGGTCCACCACCTGCCCCGAACGGTGGTCGTAGACGTACTTGTCCGGCGAGACCGAGCCGGAGACCACCGCCTCCCCGAGCCCCCAGGAGCCCTCGATGATGGTGAGGGGCTCGCCGGTGACCGGGTGGGAGGTGAACATCACCCCCGCCTTCTCCGCTCTGACGAGGATCTGGACCACCACGGCGATGTTCACGCTCCGGTCGTCGAAGCCCTGCTTCGCCCGGTAGTAGATGGCCCTTGCCCCGTAGAGAGAGGCCCAGCAGCGCTGGACGGCCTGGATGAGATCCCCGTTCCCCTGGATATTCAGGTACGTCTCCTGCTGGCCGGCGAAGGAGGCGTCCGGGAGGTCCTCGGCCGTGGCGCTGGACCGGACCGCGACGACGGGCTCGCTCCCGAGGGCCCGGTAGGCGTCCCGGATCCTCTTCTGGAGCTGCGACGGGATGGATACCGAGAGGACGAGCTCCCTCGCCCTCCTCGAGGCCTCCTCCAGGGCCGCGTTGTCGTCGACGTTCAGGTGGGCGAGGCCGGCGAAGAGCCTCTCCTCGATCCCGGTCTCCCCGAGGAAGCGCCGGAAGGCCTGGGCCGTCACGCAAAAGGCCCTCGGGACGGGGAGGCCGATGGAGAACATCTCTCCCAGGGAGGCCCCCTTGCCTCCCACGGAGGGGATATCCTCTTTCTTGATCTCTTCAAGGGTCAGGATGTCAGGGACCTTCTTCATGGCCGGTACCTCACGTCACGGGTTCTGATACGAGCTTGCACTCCTGACAGATAAAGGATGACTGTTACACCCGGGGCATGCCGGGGCAGGGCAGCGGCAGGCCCTCCCCGGGGCGGGCGCGGCGGTGCCGTCCCCTGCGCGGGAACCCCGGAGAATCCCGGGGAAATATGTTCCGGCCCCCCCTGTTTGGAAAGCGTAAATAGCCCCCGGGGCGATGTGAGATGGGGTTTTACCAGTGAAATTCAAGGTGCTCGTGAGCGATCCCCTGGCCGAAGAGGGGCTCTCCATCCTCAGGGAATCCTGCGACGTGGACGTCCGCACGGAGCTCCCCGAGGACGAGCTCGTCCGGATCATCGGTGACTACGATGCCCTCGTCGTCCGGAGCGGGACCACGGTCACCGCCCGGATCATCGATGCGGGGAAGCGGCTGAAGATCATCGGCCGGGCCGGTGTCGGCGTGGACAACATCGACGTCGAGGCCGCGACCCGCCGGGGGATCCCCGTGGTGAACTCCCCCGAGGGGAACACCCTCGCCGCCACCGAGCACACCATGGCCATGATGCTCGCCCTCGCACGGAACATCCCCCAGGCCGACGCCTCCCTCAAGCAGAAGCAGTGGAAGCGCTCGAAGTTCATGGGGATCGAGCTGAACGAGAAGACCCTCGGCATCGTCGGCCTCGGCCGGATCGGCCGGGAGATCGCGAAGCGGGCGAAGGCCATGGAGATGCGGGTCATCGCCTATGACCCCTTCCTCACAAAGGACCGGGCGGCCCAGCTGGGGGTCGAGCTCATGACCCTCGACGATGTCATCCGGCAGGCGGACGTCATCACCGTCCACACGCCCCTCACCAAGGAGACCACCCACCTCATCAATGCGCAGAAGTTCGCCATGATGAAGACGGGCGTCCGGGTCATCAACTGCGCCCGGGGCGGGATCATCGACGAGAAGGCCCTCCTCGACGCGATAAAGGCCGGGAAGGTCGCCGGGGCCGCCCTCGACGTCTTCGAGGACGAGCCGCCCCTCTCATCCCCCCTCCTCGACCTCCCGAACGTCATCGTGACCCCCCACCTCGGGGCGAGCACCGTGGAGGCCCAGCTGAACGTGGCGGTCTCCGTGGCAAACCAGGTCACCGGGGCCTTCCGGGGCGAGCAGCCCAAGTACGCGGTGAACGCCCCCATGGTCCCGCCGGAGCATGCCGAGCGGATGGAGCCCTTCGCCGTCCTCACCGAGAAGATGGGCCGGTTTCTCATCCAGCTCGTGGAGGGCCGGCTCGAGGCCCTGGAGATCACCTTCGGGGGAGAGCTCGCCTCCCTCGGGCCGAACACCCGGTTCCTCACCCGGATCGCGCTCAAGGGCCTCATGGACCCCATCCTCCAGATCCCCGTGAATGTCATCAACGCCGAGTTCATAGCAAAGGAGCGGGGGATCGCCATCCGGGAGACCACCACCGACGAGGC
>JAJRCS010000048.1 GCA_028678815.1 Methanomicrobiales archaeon
TCACGTCCAGGGGGATGGGCTCGGGCCGGATGCTCTTTGCCGTGATGAACCCCATCCGCTCGCCGGGCTCCTCGATGGCCGCCTTCCCGGTCTTCAATGCCGTCTTCAGGGCGTCCCAGGAGAGGGGGTTCCGGAAGAGGTCCTCCACCATGAGGACCAGGTAGCCCCCGTTGGCCTTGTGGACCGAGCCCGGCTGGATCATGGTGAAGTCCGTGGTGATGAATCCAAACTGGACCTCCTTCTCGATCTTCCCGAAGAGGTTCAGGAAGTTCGGGTTCTGCTCGTGGATGACAGGCGCCCCCGTGAGGCTCCCGTTGTCCACGACCACGTTCACCTGGTACTTCCGGAAGGGGAGGTCCTTCTGGTACATGGCCTGGAACTGGGGCGGCACCTGGGGCTGCTGGGGACCCACGAGGAAGAGCTCCAGGTTGTCCAGGATGTCCTTTTTCACGGACTCCAGGTGACCGAGGATTTCGGGGACCTCCCTGTACTTCTCCGAGATCTCGGTCACCGGGGGCCCGATGGCATAGAGGGCCACCTCCCGGTTCAGGCCGTCCACCGCCTCGGCCCCTTTCAGGTCGATCTCCCGGAGCTGACGGAGGGTGTTCCGGAGCTCGGCTCCCAGGGCCTCCCGCCTCCTCGTGATCTCCCCCCGGACGTCCTCGGGGAGGCTCATGAACTGTTCCTCGGGGACCGGCTGGCCGTCCACCACCGGGATGACGAGGAGGCCGGCGGGGCTCATCTGGATGACGAACCCCTGCTCCTGGGCGGTGGTGTTCATCCGGGTGACGAGGGCGGCCTTCTCCTGGTCGAGGCTCGCCACCGCGGCCTCGCGCTTCCTGGCATAGTCCTCGCTCTCGAAGGCCCGGGGGAGGGATTTCCTCGCCTCGTCGATGAGGCTCTCCATGTCGCCCCGGAACTGCTTCCCCATGCCCCCCGGGAGCCGGATGGCGTTCGGCTCGTACTGGTTCCCGAAGTTGTTCACATAGATCCAGTCGCTCGCCCGGGGCTTCGCCTTCGCGAGCTCGGAGAGGAATCCCCGGACGGCGGACATCCGCCCGGTGCCGGGGATCCCGGAGACGTAGACATTGAACCCACCCTCCTTGATCTCGAGGCCGAACCGGAGCGCCCGGAGGGCCCTTTCCTGGCCGATGATCTCGGTCAGGGGATTCAGCTCGGCTGTGCTCTCGCAGGTGACCTTCGCGGGATCATAGGTATTCCGGTACTTCTCCGGAGGCAGGACTTCGACCATCTCATCCACCCCTTCCGCAGGGGACTAAGAGCCCCGATGCCCTATAATAAGCCACCGACTCCTGGCAGTGAGCGAAAGGTGATACCTCATTTTCCGGGAACAGGGGGCAGGTTCATATATCTACCCGGGAAGTCATCCACAGAACGCAGAGAAGGTAGTACTCATGGTTCGGAGATTCGAGGCCTGCATGAAGGCCGGGAACCTGAAGAAGGTGAAGGCAGATCCTGCCATCATTGCGGCAGAACTGCGGGAAGCTGAGAACGATCTTGAGGTCGCTGGTAAGTCCTTCAGGGATGGGACTGACAAGTGGGCCCTCATGCAGGGGCACTGGTCCATGCTCGCCGCCTTCAGGGCCCTCCTCATGATGAAGGGGTACGAGGCAAAAGGGGTTGATTGCGTGAAGTATGCCATGGACGAGCTCTACGTTAAGGAGCGGGTCTTTCCCCCTACCGTCCTCGAGAACTTCGAGGTGGGTCGGGAATTCCAGAAGGGGAACGACTGCCTCTGCGTCTATGACCGGGACTATGTGGAGGAGATCCTGGCAGCGACGCGGATGATCCTCGAGAAGGCCACGGAGCTGGCGAAGAAGGCCTGAAAACCGGCCGCGATTCCGGGTCCGGCGGCGGTATCCGGAGAGAAGGAGCGGATCAGGGCGGGGAGACCGGGCAGCCCCAGGGGCCGAACCGGCCGAAACCCCACTCCCAGGTGTTGGTCTCCCGGCAGACGGCCGGTTTCGTCGGGTGGATGCCGCAGAGGAACCTCCCGTCCCGGGCATCGACGAGGAACGGGCAGGCCTCCAGCGGCTCTCCTGTCACCGGGTCCGTCCAGCTGGTCGCCGGTTCCATGGCCGCAAGCTCCGCCTCCCCGAGATCGGCGGCGCTCCTGAGGCATCCGTCCGGGTTCCTGCCCGCCGCCACGGACCGGAGGATGTCCCGCCTGCCCTCGTCGTACCACCGGAGGAGGTCGGGGACCTTCGCCCAGTGGTACCCCCGGTACTGCCGGCAGCACCACCCGCACTGGATGCACTGCATCTCACGCTTCATCATCAGGAGAAGGAAAAAACCTTTGGTTCTCCTGTTCTCAGGCCCAAGGGAGAGAGGGGGCAGGGGAAGGGTATACGATGGTGGGGGGGCGGGATTCTCCGGGAGAGGAGAGAGAGAGACTCCCCTGTCACCCGCAGGCCTTGAAATTCCCGCTGCAGACGATGTAGAGCTTCCCGTCGCTCCCCCGGGTCAGCCGGTAGTAGGTGGTCTTGTAGAAGAGGTTCGTCTGCACGGGATGGACATAGATGTACTCCTCCCAGCCGCTCCCCTTCTCCAGGGCCCCTGCCACGATCTCATCGCGGAACGGCCTGTCCGAGACATCGGTCTTCCCCCGGTAATTGACGCCGACGAGCCGGATATTGTCTGCATGCGCCACGATGGTCGCGTTCGTGTCATAGACAAAGGCATAGAGGGCCGGGTTCCCCGGGTCCCGGTAGGGTGCCTCGCCGGCATTGATGCGCCTGAGAGTATCGGGGGCGTTCTTCCCGATGGCCGCCACCGTGGTATTCACGAGGGCCATGACCTCCGCATCCGTGAAGGACTGCCGGGTACAGCCGACCCCGAGGTTCCGGTAGATGATCCGCTCGTACCCGCTGATTCCCCGGGCATCCTTCTGGTTCCGCACGTTTCCGAGGGCCTGCCGGAAGGAGCTGACGAGCGGCTCGGGAACATCGCGGCTGAAGATATAATAGAAGTCGTTCTCGCCCAGGGTGTACACGATCTCGTAGGCGTTGGGGTTTGCCCCGGTCTTCATCATCTCGTACCGGCCGGTGAGATCACCGGTAGCCCACAGGTCGATCTTCCCTTCCTTCAGCATCCGGAAGAGGTCTGCCGGAGCGGCACCAGGAAGGATCTGAGAGGCATTCACGCCCTGGCTGGCGAGGAGGGAGTTCTCGATGGAGGTCTCCACCGCCCCGATCCGGTACCGGTTCAGGTCCCCGGCAGAGGTGATGGTAATGCTCCGGTTCAATGGGGCGTAGACGACGAAGGCCGACCTGGTAAAGGGCCCTACCCACGGGTAGAGGGGCTCGCGCTCCGGCGTGCGGGCGATGGAGAAGAGGACGGTGCCGGTATTGCCCTGCGCCTGCCGGAAGCCCTCTGCGAGGGGAACAATCCGGACATCGGACCTCGTGCGGTTCACCCCTGCGTTCCGGAAGACCTCTTCAAGGATCTCGACGGCGATACCGGAGGGTCTCCCGCCACCGAGGTAATTGAAGGGGGCCCACTCCTCGGTCAGGTACTGGAGCCGGGCAAGGCCGAGGGAGGGGATGTATCTCCCCATGATCCTGTCATAGGTGCTCACGCCGGTCGCATCCTTCTCCGCCCTGAGGGCATCGAGGGCCGCCTGGAAGGATTGTACCGTCTCATCCGGCACATCCCTGCTGAAGGCATAGTAGAGATCGTTGGATCCCAGTTCGTACACAACCGTGAAGCTGTACTCGTTCCCGGTCAGCTGCCCGGTGAAGTACCTGCCTGCCCCCTCCGGGTAGCCCCAGAGGTCAATCTTCCCGCTCTCAAGCCCCGCGATGATGGCAGATACGTTCCCCTCGATGACGAGCTGGCTCTCCTCCACCCCGTTATCGAGCAGCTCACGGATCACCGCGTCATCGGCGATCACCCCTATCCTGTACCCTTTCAGGTCGGCGGGATCCCGTATTACGATCCCCCGGTCCGGCCGGGCAAAGAGGACATCCCGGTGGGTGGCGATGGGCCCCGCCCACTTGAAGGAGGACTCCCGTTCAGGATTCCGTTCCATGGAGAAGAGGACCGTGCCGTTCCGGGTGAGGGCAGCCTGGTACCCCTCGGTCCAGGGCACCAGATGTACCTGGTCCGGGGTCACCCTCCTCCCCATCTTCCCGGTAATCTCCCCGAGGAGATCGACAGCGATACCCTTCAGCGTCCCGTTCTCCTCGTAGTTGTACGGGGGGAGCTGCTCGGTGTTGTCGGCCTGGGGGACTGGAGCCATACCGTTCGGGGGTTGCCCGGGCTGTGAGAGGCATCCGGAGGCCAGGAGCAGGGCTCCTGCGAGCAGGAGAGCAGGAATGAGGTATGAATACCGGGGAGCAGGCGACATGCGTGCGAATCTGGAGCCAGCGTGATAAAAAGATGCTGTTTCTCATCCCGAAGAGGAAAGGCCTTCCTCTGTTCCTTCAACCGGTCTGGGGTGACTACCGGCCTGGATGCCCGCTCGGGAACACCGGGGCACATTCCTGCATCTGCGATGGCATACCCGTTAACGGATCCCCATGACTCAGGTATCACTCCTCTCAAGCTCCCGCCAGTTTAATATATAAATATAACCTTTTTATGATTTATTCTATTAATATGTTTTTTGATATAATACGATGTATTTGGTCATAGATTAATGTTTTAACAATTTAAATACATTTAAAGTTTAAGAAAATGATTATATAATAAAATGGAAAGCTTAGATATAATCCAGGTCGAGCACCTGGAGGAGACCAGCATGAGCGTGAGAATAGTATCCATGGGAATTGCAGCCCTCCTTGTTGCCGCCTTCCTCGTCCCCGGGGTCGGTGCGACGGGCAACGGTGCCATGAGCGGGCCGCACTTCAACCTGAACCTCATCGGCGTGGAGAAGACGGATATCCTCCCGGGCGACCAGAACAGCGGTGCGAGGATCTTCGTCAAGCTCTTCGGGAACAGCAAGATCTACCTCACCCAGGGTGACACCTTCGATGTCCTCGATGCCGATGCGACCGATGGCAGGGGAGAGTTCATGCTCCCGGCACCGGATATGACCTTCAGCCCTGAGGGCGATTGGGTGAGTGGCAACTATCGCGTATTCGTGCGCGAGCTCGGGAAGCCGGGCGGGAGCGCGAAGCTCTCGACCTGCGGGGAGGTGGTCGAGGAGGGTGTCGTGACCGAGACCATCTGTTCCCTCGATAACGTCACCCTGATCCGTGAGAAGGGAAGGTCGGTGTTCCAGGATGTCACCCGGAAGCTTACGACGGTCTACTACTATGACACCGTTCTCATGAAGTATGTCCGGGTCGACCTCTTCGACGATGCCTTCGAGAACTACCTCTGGTCCTATGACAACATGGGACTGAAGCACATCC
>JAJRCS010000146.1 GCA_028678815.1 Methanomicrobiales archaeon
TGCCACGGGCGCGACCACGCGGTTCACCCAGCCGGGGGACCAGGTGAATCCCCGGATCTCCGGGAACCTCCTCGCCTGGCAGGACGAGCCGCCCGGCCGGAGCAGCGTGAATATCATGCTCAGGGACCTCGCGAACGGTGTGCAGCTGAAGGTTCCGGCCCGGACCTGGGCCTATACCCCCGACCTCTCGGGCGGGAAGGTCATCTGGGTCGATGATCCCAAGGCCGCGGCCGTCTACCTCTACGACATCCCGGCAGATTCGGCAAGGCGGATGACGAACAAGACCGGTATCCAGGGATCCCCGTCCCTGGACGGCAACCGGATCACCTGGGCAGACCCCCGGACCGACTTCGCCCAGGTCTATGTCCTCGACCTCAACACGGGGGTCGAGACGCAGCTGACGAAAGAGGATTCGAACACCTTCACCCCGGTCATCTCGGGCGACCGGGTCGCCTGGGTCGACTTCCGGAACGGCAACCGGGACATCTACCTCTACGACCTCGCGGCCCGGCGGGAGATGGCGGTGACCACCGCGGAGCTGCAGCAGGTCAACCCGCAGATCGGCGGATGCACCGTGGCATGGTCTGACGAGAGGAACGGTTCCTATGACGTCTATTACAAGAAGATCCCGGGCTGCACCCCCTCCCCCGCACCGGCCCCGGGCAGCCACGAGGCCGAGGTGACCAACACTCCTGCACCTGCCACCACGACGGTGACCACGGCCCCCGCGACCCCCCGGACGACGGCTGCCACCACCGCGACAACCCCCGCCACACCCCTCCCCACCACGAAGCCTCCCGGGTTCGGGGCCCTCCCTGCCCTCGTCGCCACCGGCGCGGCCGTCCTGGTCCTCGCGAGAAGGCGGTCCGGGTAAGGAACCCGGGCCCGGCATACCGGTCAAAAGAGGTGGAAATCCGGGGCTGCCCCCGGGAACCGCCCCGGCGATCAGAGCCGCCCGAGGAACTCCATGCTCTCCAGGACCCCGGCGAGGGTGGAGACCTCGACGATGGCCGTGGCATGGTCCCGTTCCACCGCCTCCATCACCGGGCGGAAGTCGATGGACCCCTTCCCGACGGTGTCGTGGCTGTCCTCCTTCCCGTCATTGTCATGCAGGTGGACATGGGCCAGGGGCTGCCCGAGGAACCCCCCGAGGCACCCGTTCAGCCGGGCATGGCCGACATCGAGGGCGAGGCCCGCCCCGTCCAGGAGGGGGAGCTCCTCCGGGAACCTGAGGAAGAAGTAGTTCCAGGCGGGCATGTTCTCGACGTAGAAGGTGACCGGGAGCTCCCCTGCGGCGGCCTTCAGGTCGGCGAGGGAGCGGCGGAACTGCCGGAGGGCCGCCTCCCGCTCCTCCTTCCAGGCAAAGTACCCCGGGTGGATGACCACGGGGGCGTCCACCTCGGCCGCCACCGAGAAGCACTGGGAGAGGACCTCGACGCTCGCCCGCCGGATGGGCTCCCGCAGGCTCGCGATGTTCACCCCCCGGGACGGGGCGTGGAGGACGTAGCGGAAGCCATGGCCGGCGAGGGGTTCGGCGGTCTCCAGGTAATGGTTCCCGTCGTCCATGATCTCGACGAGGTCTGTCAGCCCCTCGAGCCTCCCGAGGGCCTCGGGGAGGGGGAGGTGGTGGAGGCAGAAGGTCGAGATCCCGAGCATGAGGAGGAGATCTGCCACGGGGGGGATAAAGGATGTGGATGGCCTGCCCTGCGAGGGGTGCCGGTGAGAAATACGGCGAAGGGGTCACGGGGACCCGGGGAGGTGAGGGGATCCGGGGTCGCCCCGGATCGGTGGGTGGTGGGTGTGAGGGAGGATACGTGCAGGTGTGATTCAGGTTCTCTGCGTTACCATCCAGGTGGTGCTGTGCGAGTAGGACCACCGGGTGATCATCAGGTCATCGCAGACCTCGGAGAGGATACCCAGGTTGGTTCCTACCTCCTTGGACGAGAGTCCGAGGTCATTTGCGATGTACTTCGACTTGAAGTAGTGCTGGCCGCGGGAGAGGTTCCCGTACAGGTACCAGAGGATCTTCTTCTGCGTCTCGTTGTAATGTTCGAGGATCGGGAGCATGAGCATCTGCATACCAGTTACCCCTTTGCCTACATACATACATACATACCTACATATATAAATATATCGGCAACCCTATAACCCCGCATTACATACATACATACAAACTATGCTCTTACAGTGCCAGAGATGCGGGTACCAGTGGGATTACAAGGGAAATGCCGACTGGTACACCTCCTGCCCCCGGTGCCGGACCTCGGTGAAGGTGCAGAGGAGAAAGGAGAAGAAGCCCCAGGAGTGAACAGGCCTGCCCGGGCGGGAAGCCTGTTCTTCGGAGATCGTCCCCCTGCGGCATGCCCCTCCATCGCCCCCGGCCCCCGGGCCACGGGGGATGAGGGTATGCTTATCTGCTTGCCTGAGAGAATAGCTGAGAGGATTCCATGCCCATCGCCACGGAGATATCCCGGGCCATCCAGGAACTCGCGGACCGCCCCTTCTCCTTCATGCACATCTGCGGGACCCACGAGGCCTCCATCGCCCGGTCCGGCCTCCGGAGCCTCCTCCCCCGCAACCTGAAGATCGTCATGGGGCCGGGGTGCCCGGTCTGCATCACCCCCCAGGGGGAGATCGACTGTGCCCTCGAGCTCGCTTCACGGGATATCACCCTCGCCACGTACGGGGACCTCCTCCGGGTGCCGGGGACGAAGGGATCCCTCGAATCCTGCGGCGGGGACGTCCGGGTGGTCCAGGGGGTCCACAAGGCCATGGAAATGGCGAGGGGCACGGGGAAGGAGATGGTCTTCATCTCCGTCGGGTTCGAGACCACCGCCCCCACGGTGGCGGCGACCCTCCTTGCCGATCCCCCGGAGAACTTCTCCATCCTCTCCTTCCACCGGCTCGTCCCACCGGCCATGGGGTGGCTCCTCTCCCAGGGTGAGGCAAAGCTCGACGGGTTCATCCTCCCGGGCCATGTCTGCACGGTGAGCGGGTACGCCGAGTACGAGCAGTTCCCCGTGCCCCAGGTGGTGGCCGGTTTCCTGCCCGAGGACATTCTCCTCGGCCTCCTCATGCTCCTGAAGCAGGCCCGGGCCGGGGAGCACCGGGTGGAGAACGCCTACCCCCGGGCCGTCACCCGGGAGGGCAACCCGAAGGCCCGGGAGGTAATGTACCGGGTCTTCGAACCCTGCGACGCCGAGTGGCGGGGGTTCCCGGTCATCCCGGGCTCAGGCCTCCGGCTCCGGAAGGAGTTCTCGGCCTTCGATGCCCTGGAGAAGTTCGGCCTTGAGGTGAAACACGTCGAGAAACACACGGCCTGCCTCTGCGACAGAGTCCTCCGGGGGATCGCCCAGCCCACCGACTGCCGGCTCTACGGGAAGGGCTGCACCCCCCAGAGGCCCATCGGCCCCTGCATGGTGAGCCACGAGGGAGCCTGCCGGATCTGGCACACGTACCGGGTGAAGGGCTGATACCCTTCTCTTTTCCCGTTCCTTACGCAGGCCGTGCCACGTAGATCCCGTGCTTGGCCGAGAGGATCTCCACCCGGATCGCCCCCTCCTCCGTCGGGCAATCCATGACCGAGACGATCCGGTTCTTTGCCACGCCGAGCATCTCCCCCCGGATCCACCCGGGCGCCCGGATGTCCACCCGCACCCTCTCTCCCTTCCTGAACACCGGGGGGAGCATCTCCCTCTTCTCTATCCCGAAGTCCCTCGGGGTGAGGAGGAGCTTCATCCCCGATTCCTT
>JAJRCS010000219.1 GCA_028678815.1 Methanomicrobiales archaeon
CGTCGCCATCACCCCCGCGGCAGGGTACGTGGGTGTCCTCGCGGCCATCGTCATCGGCGCGGTCGCGGGCCTCGTCTGCTACCGGGTGATGGTGTACCGGATCCAGAAGGGCCTGGACGAGTCCCTGGATGCCTGGTCCATCCACGGGATGGGCGGCCTCTGGGGCGCGCTCGCGACGGGCATCTTTGCGAGCGCGGCGATCAACGGCTACACGGGCCTCCTCGAGGGGAACCCCTCCCAGTTCGTGGCCCAGGTCATCGCGGTAGGGATCTCCATGGCCTATGCCTTCGGGGTCTCGTACGTCCTCGCCCGGGTCGTGGATGCGACCCTCGGCCTCAGGGTAACCGAGGAGGAGGAGTACGTCGGGCTCGACATCTCCCAGCACGGGGAGAGGGTGTGAGGTGATTCCATGAGAATGGTGCAGGCTATCCTCCGGCCGGAGAAGCTGGAGGCGGTGATGAAGAACCTTGAATCCGCCGGGTTCATCGCGATGACCGTCATCGAGGTGAAGGGCCGCGGGGAGCAGAAGGGTATCACCCTCGAGTACCGGGGGAAGAAGATGAAGGTGGACCTCCTCCCCAAGGTGAAGATCGAGCTCGTGGTGCAGGACGGGGAGGTCGACCGGGTGACCGATATCATCCGGTCCTCGGCAAAGACGGGGAAGGTTGGCGACGGGAAGATCTTCGTGATCCCGGTCGAGAAGATGATGCGGGTACGGACCGACGAGGTCTGGACGTAAGGAGACGGGATCCCCTTTCAGGACCTGCCCTCCCCTTTCCTGTTTTTGTCCCAGGGCCCCCTGCCAAAATGATGCATAATGCTCTGGCAAGCCCCCTTGAAGGTACAGTCCGGATAGTTTCCCCGAATCTCCCTTTCAGCCATGTGGGGAGGGGTGCGCGGGGATGGTCTTTAAGTGTAGTTTTCAGGAAAACTACTTCCACCACGGATGGGTGCTCGACGGAGACCGGGTTTTACATCCCGGGAGTATCTCGCGAGTACCGGCTCATCTATCAATGATCCTATATACTCACAGCCTGCACGCTGGAATAGTGGATATCATTCCAATAAGGAGAAATGCCCTGGGTAAGGTGATCCAGCGTGTTGCGGGAAACTCTTTCCATGGCAAAGAGTCAGCTCAGACCAGCCATCATGGTCTTTCTCCTTCTCACCCTCCTGACAGGAGTTGCCTATCCCCTCGTGGTAACCGTTATCGCCCAGCTGGTGTTCCCTGCCCAGGCGAACGGGAGCCTTCTCGAGCATAATGGGACGATCGCCGGATCAACGTTGATCGGGCAGCCCTTCACCTCCCCGAAATATTTCTGGGGGCGGCCCTCCGCGACGAGTCCGGTGCCCTATAATGCCGCTGCATCCTCGGGTTCGAACCTGGGCCCATCCAACCCGGCACTTATCGAGGCGGTCACAGCCCGGGTTGTCGCCCTGCATGCTGCTGATCCAACCAATACCCAGCCAGTCCCTGTCGACCTCGTCACCGCGTCTGGAAGCGGCCTCGATCCAGATATCAGTGTCGCCGCCGCTTACTACCAGCTTCCCCGGGTGGCCCGGGCGCGGAACCTGAGCGATGAAACGGTGGAGGGGCTGATCGCCGGGCACATCGAAGGGAGACAGCTGGGAATCCTCGGCGAACCCCGGGTGAACGTTCTTCTCCTGAACATCGCCCTGGATGATCTGGCAACACCCTCCTCCGGCCTGGCGAAGGGCAACACCCCGGCCGTGAACGGGAGTGCTTACAACGAGACAACAGTTCTTGGCATGCGGGGGGCCGACTGGCTTCAGCTCCTCCTCCTCGTTGCCGTTGGCGCAGCCCTTATCGTACCTCTCGGCGGTTTCATGGCAAAGGTATTCACGGGTGAACGGACTATCCTCTCACCGGTCACCGGGCCACTCGAGGGATGGCTTCTCCGGTCCTCAGGGGTGGAGCCTGACGAGGAGATGGACTGGGGACTCTTCGCCGTCGCCCTGATGGTCTTCTCGGCCATCTGTATCATCGTGCCCTTCCTCCTCCAGGAGGTTCAGCAGTTCCTTCCCCTCAATCCCCTCGGCCTCGGCCCGGTCCCCTGGGATACTTCCCTGAACACCGCGGTCAGCTTCGCCACGAACACGAACTGGCAGTTCTATGTCCCGGAGGCGACGGTGAGCTACCTGACCCAGATGGCCGGGCTCGCCGTGCAGAACTTCCTCTCGGCAGCGAAGGGGATGGCGATACTCGTCGCCCTCATCCTCGCCTTCTCCCGGAGGTCCGCCTCGACCGTGGGGAACTTCTGGGTGCTCCTCGTGCGAAGCCTTCTGATCCTCCTGCCCCTCTCCACCATCATTGCACTCGTCCTCGTCTCACAGGGGACCGTGCAGACCTTCGGCGGCCCCGTGACTGTACCGCTCCTCGAACCGGTCCGGGACGCGTCCGGAAACCTCGTCACCACACAGCTGATCCCCCTCGGGCCCGCCGCATCGCAGATTGCCATCAAGGTGCTCGGAACGAACGGCGGCGGGTTCTTCAATGCCAACTCAGCACACCCCTTCGAGAACCCAACCCCCCTCTCGAACTTCGTCGAGAACCTCTCCCTTCTCATCATCGCCGCTAGCCTCTGTTACACCTTCGGGAGGATGATCGGATCGAAACGGAAGGGAATCGCCCTCCTCACCGCGATGACCATCCTCTTCATCCCCCTGGCAGGAATAGCAATCTGGTCGGAGACCGGTGGTAATCCGGCCTTCAATGCCCTGGGTATCGACCAGAGCTCCCCGCGCGGCCAGCCGGGTGGGAACATGGAGGGAAAGGAGGTGCGGTTCGGGATCGTCGCCTCGGCATTCTGGTCCGCTGCAACGACCTCGACCTCCTGCGGTGCCGTGAACTCGATGCATGACTCCTTCATGCCCCTCGGCGGACTCGTCCAGATGGTTGCGATGCAGCTCGGCGAAGTGGTGTACGGTGGCGTCGGGTCGGGCCTGTACGGCATGCTCGTCTTCGTCATCATAGCAATGTTCATCGCCGGGCTGATGGTCGGCAGGACCCCGGAACTGTACGGGAAGAAGATCGAACCGTATGAGATGAAGCTTGCCACCATCATCATCCTCATCCCGATTTTCCTGACCCTCACCATGACTGCCATTGCCGTGCTCACCGGCCCGGGGACTGCCACGATACTCAACCCCGGGCCCCATGGATTCTCCGAGATCCTCTACGCCTTCACTTCGACCTCCCAGAACAACGGGAGCGCCTTCGCCGGCCTTTCGGCGAATTTCTTCTACAACCTCTCTGCGGCAATGGCCATGTTCATCGGTCGCTATCTCGTGGCCGTCCTCATCCTCGCCCTTGCCGGATCGCTCGTCAGGAAAAAGATCGTCCCGGCAAGCGGGGGAACGCTCCAGGACCACCGGCCGCTCTTCATCGTCTGGCTCGTCTTCGTGGTGCTCATCGTCGGGGCCCTCAGCTACCTCCCGGCCCTCTCCCTCGGGCCCATCGCTGAATACCTGATCCAGATCGGGAGAGGTGTAGCCCATGTCTGACCAGTACGCCCTCTACCGGCGCGCCGCCATCGATGCGGTGATCAAGCTCGACCCGAGGACGCTGTACCGGAACGTTGTCATGTTCGTAGTGGAGATCGGGAGCATCCTCACCACCCTCCTCTGGTTCCAGGCCCTCACCGGCCATGGCGAAGCCCCTGCAGGGTTCATCGGCGCCATCGCGGCCTGGCTCTGGTTCACGGTCTTCTTTGCGAACTTCGCAGAGGCCCTCGCCGAGGGGAGGGGGAAAGCCCAGGCCGAATCCCTCAGGAGGATGAGGCAGGACACTGCGGCAAAGAAGCTGGATCCTGGGTGCGGGATCGAGAGCGGGATGGCGCCGGGAGCGTCCATGTACGCCGTCGTTCCTTCCTCTTCATTGCGTAAAGGAGACCTCTTCTACGTCACCTCCGGGGACACCATCCCGGTCGACGGGGAGGTCATCGAGGGCATTGCCTCTGTGAACGAGAGTGCCATAACCGGTGAGAGCGCGCCGGTCATCAGGGAATCGGGCGGGGACCGGAGTGCGGTGACCGGCGGCACCTCCCTCCTCTCGGACTGGCTGATTGTCCGGGTGAGTGCTAATCCCGGGGAAGGGTTCCTTGACCACATGATCAGTCTCGTGGAGGGGGCGAAACGGCAGAAAACCCCGAACGAGATCGCCCTCAATGTCCTCCTCATCGGGCTCACCGGGGTCTTCATCGTGGTCTGCGCATCCCTCTGGGCCTTCTCGGTGTACAGCGTGCATACCGCCGGGGTGGGTGTCCCGGTCACCATCACGGTCCTCATCGCCCTCCTCGTTTGTCTCATGCCGACGACCATCGGGGGGCTCCTCTCTGCCATCGGGATCGCCGGCATGGATCGGCTTATCCAGAAGAATGTCATCACCACCTCGGGAAGGGCCATCGAGGCGGCCGGGGACGTGGACGTCCTCCTCCTCGATAAGACAGGCACCATCACCCTCGGGAACCGGCAGGCCGTCGACCTGGTCCCGGTCAATGGGACCGACATCCGGGAGCTCGCGGAGGTCTCCCAGCTTGCCTCCCTTGCCGATGAGACCCCTGAGGGGCGGAGCATCGTGGTCCTCGTGAAGGAGAAGTACGGGCTCCGCGGGAGGACGGTGGGCCCGTCAGAGGCGGTGCCGGGCGTCCAGTTCATCCCCTTCTCAAGTCATACCCGGATGAGCGGGGTCGACCGGGGGGAGACCCGGATCCGGAAGGGGGCCCCCGACGTGATATTCTCCCTGATCCGGGCGGCAGGCTTCCCCATCACCGACGAGCTGCAGGGAAGGGTGGATGCCATCTCAGGAGCAGGAGGGACACCCCTTGTGGTCACGAGGAACGGGAAGGCCCTGGGCGTCATCCACTTAAAGGACATCGTGAAGGGCGGGATCAGGGAGCGGTTCGCGCAGCTCCGGAGGATGGGAATCAGGACCGTCATGATCACCGGGGACAACCGGCTCACCGCAGCGACCATCGCGGCCGAGGCCGGGGTCGATGATTTCCTCGCCCAGGCCACCCCGGAGGGGAAGCTCTCCCTGATCCGGGAGTACCAGGCCGGCGGCAGGCTGGTCGCCATGACAGGCGACGGAACGAATGACGCCCCCGCCCTGGCCCAGGCCGACGTCGCGGTTGCCATGAACACCGGCACCCAGCCTGCCCGGGAGGCAGCGAACATGATAGACCTGGACAGCAACCCGACGAAGCTCATCGATATCGTGGAGATTGGAAAGCAGCTCCTCATGACCCGTGGTGCCCTCACCACCTTCTCCATAGCAAATGACATCGCAAAGTACTTCGCCATCATCCCAGCCGCCTTCATCTCGACATACCCGGCCCTTGCCGCACTGAACCTCATGGGCCTCCAGAACGCGGTCCTCTCAGCGGTGATCTTCAACGCCATCATCATCGTCCTCCTCATCCCCATCGCCCTTCGTGGAGTGAAGTACAGGCCCCTGTCCGCCGAGGAAGCACTCAGGAACCATATCCTCATCTACGGGATCGGCGGGATTTTTGCCCCGTTCATCGGAATAAAGATCATCGACCTCCTGCTCGTCATGATAGGAGCGTGACCGGCTGCCATGACCTTCAACCCGGATATCCGCCCCGACCCCGACCTCCTCCTCGCCCGGGTTACGGAAGAGGAACGGCAGAGGCACCGGGGGAAGCTGAAGATCTTCCTCGGGTACGCGGCCGGCGTGGGGAAGACCTACGAGATGCTCAAGTCGGCCCACACGAGGAAGGACGAGGGAATCGATGTCAGGGTCGGCTATGTCGAGACCCATGGCAGGCCGGAGACAGAGTCCCTCCTGGAAGGGCTCGTCGTCATCCCGTGCAGAATGGCAGAGTACCGGGGTGTGAGCCTCCCTGAGCTGGATCTCG
>JAJRCS010000080.1 GCA_028678815.1 Methanomicrobiales archaeon
CTGCGGCCTCGTGAAGAACTTCGCCCAGATGGTGGAGATCAGCCGCGGGGTCGACGACGACTCCGAGGTCCCGAGGCTCCTCTACGGCCTCGCCGTGGAGCAGATCAGGAGGGAGACGACATGAAGAAGTCACGGGTCTTTGTAGACGGCGCCCTCATCGGCCTCGTCGAGGAACCGAGGGAGCTCGTGGCAAACCTGAGGAAGATGCGCCGGAAGGGCGAGATCTCCACCGAGATCAACGTCTCCTTCAAGGAATACAACGGCGACGTCATCATCCACACCGACCGCGGCCGGGCCCGCCGGCCCCTCATCGTCCTCGAGAAGGGGAAGCCCCTCATCACCCCGGACGATACCGGGAGGCTGAAGGACGGCCTCGTCCCCTTCGAGGACCTCGTGAAGCGCGGCCTCATCGAGTTCATCGATGCCGAGGAGGAGGAGGACCTCTTCATCGCCATCCACGAGAAGGACATCACCCCCGAACACACCCACATGGAGATCGACCCCTCCCTCATCCTGGGGATCGCCGCTGCCCACGTCCCCTTCCCGGAGCACAACGCGAGCCCGCGGGTCACCATGGGGGCGGGGATGGTGAAGCAGGCCCTCGGTTTCGCCGCAGCGAATATGAAGCTCCGGCCTGATACCCGGGGACACCTCCTCCACTACGCCGAACGGCCCATCGTCCACACGAGCACCTCGGAATCCATCGGCTCCGATGACCGGCCGGCCGGGCAGAACTTCGTGGTGGCCATCCTCTCGTACGAGGGGTACAACATCGAGGATGCCCTCATCTTCAACAAGGCGGCCATCGACCGGGGCCTCGGCCGGTCCCACTTCTTCCGGACCTACGAGGGCGAGGAGCGCCGGTATCCCGGCGGCCAGGTGGACAAGATCCAGATCCCGGACGAGGAGGTGACGGGTGCCCACGGGGCGGAGTTCTACCAGCACCTTGACGCCGACGGGATCATCAACCCCGAGACCGTGGTGTACGAGAAGGACGTCCTCATCGGGAAGACCTCCCCGCCCCGGTTCCTGGAGGAGCCGTCCGGTGAGCTCATCGCCGTCGAGAAGCGGCGGGACACCTCGGTGACCATGCGCTCGAACGAGCGGGGGATCATCGACACGGTCATCATCACCGAGGGGGAGAACAGCGCCCGGCTCGTGAAGGTGCGAACAAGGGACCTCAGGGTCCCCGAGGTCGGGGACAAGTTCGCCTCCCGGCACGGGCAGAAGGGGGTCATCGGCCTCATCGCCCCCCAGGAGGACATGCCCTTCACCGAGAGCGGTATCACCCCCGACATCGTCATCAACCCCCATGCCATCCCGAGCCGGATGACCATCGGGCACATGCTCGAGATGCTCGGCGGCAAGGTGGGGTCCATGGAGGGCCGGCGGATCAATGCGACCGCCTTCTCCGGCGAGTCCGAGATCGATCTCAGGGCATCCCTGAAGAAGCTCGGGTTCTCCCACAACGGCCGCGAGGTTATGTACGACGGGATCACGGGAACGGCCTTTGCCACCGATATCTACGTCGGGATCATCTACTACCAGAAGCTCTACCACATGGTCTCCTCGAAGATGCATGCCCGGTCCCGGGGGCCGGTCCAGGTCCTCACCCGCCAGCCTACCGAGGGGCGGGCGAGGGAGGGCGGCCTCAGGTTCGGGGAGATGGAGCGCGACGTCATGATCGGGCACGGGGCCGCCATGGCCCTGAAGGAGCGGCTCCTCGACGAGTCGGACAAGGTCACCCAGTACGTCTGCGCCCACTGCGGCATGATCGCCATGCTTGACCGGAAGCAGAACACCACGCGGTGCCTCGCGTGCGGCGGGGAGACCGACATCTACCCCGTCGAGATGAGCTATGCCTTCAAGCTCCTCCTGGACGAGATGAAGTCCATGGGGATCGCCCCGAGGCTGAAGCTCCAGGACATGGTGTAGGAGGTGCGGCGATGCCAAGTCCAAAACGGATAGGACAGATCGAGTTCGGTCTCCTCTCGCCCAAGGAGATCCGGAAGATGAGCGTCCGGAAGATCATCTGGGCGGATACCTACGACGAGGACGGGTACCCGTACCCCCAGGGGCTCATGGACCTCGCCCTCGGGGTCATCGACCCCGGCCTCAGGTGCAAGACCTGCGACCAGAAGGCCTCCGACTGCCCCGGCCACTTCGGGCACATCGAGCTCGCAAAGCCCGTGATCCACGTCGGGTACACCCGGCTCATCCGGAAGCTCCTCCGGGTCACCTGCCGGGCCTGCAGCCGGCTCCTCCTCGAGCCGGCCGAGATCGAGAAGGTCATTGCCGCCGAGGAGGAGTCCCCCGGCGGGGACGTCCTCAAGGAGAAGGACATCAAGAAGGAGCGGCTGTGCCCCCACTGCGGCGAGCAGCAGCTGAAGATCAACTTCGAGAAACCGACCACGTTCTCGGAGATCATGCTCGAAGAAGGCAAGAAAGTCGAGCATAAGCTGACTCCCGCAGATATCAGGGCAAGACTTGAGAAGATCCCGGACGAGGATCTTCGCCCTCTCGGGATCAATCCCGACGTCGCTCGACCGGAATGGACCGTGCTGACGGTGCTCCCCGTACCGCCGGTCACAATGAGGCCGTCCATCATCCTCGAGAACGGGCAGCGGTCCGAGGACGACCTCACGCACAAGCTCGTGGATATCATCAGGAT
>JAJRCS010000077.1 GCA_028678815.1 Methanomicrobiales archaeon
CCTGACCGCCTTCTGCTCCTCGCTTCCCATGCCGAAGAGGACCCCCGCAACCTGCCAGGTCCGCTTCGCGGCGGTTGTAAAGGAGTTCTTCGGCTTGAGGGCGTCCCTGAGGGCGACGTACCAGATCCTCCCCGCCTTCTCCCACGCGTACCCGCCGAGCTCCATCGCGGTCAGGTAAAAGGCATGGTTCGGGATGCCGGAGTTGATATGGACCCCGCCCTCGTCGTCGTGGGTCTTCACGAAGTCCTTCATGTGGGCAGGCTGCGGGTCCTTCCCGAGGGCCGGATCATCGTAGGCGGTCCCGGGGGCGCTCATGGACCGCAGCGCTTTGCCCTGCACCTTCTTCGTGAAGAGCCCCTCGCCGATGAGCCAGTCCGCCTTGTCGACCTTCTGCTTCTTCACACGCTGCTTCACGAGGGACCCGAAGACATCGCTCATGGACTCGTTCAGGGCTCCCGGCTGGTCATGGTACTCGAGGGCGGCCTCGTACTCGGTGACCCCGTGGGTGAGCTCGTGCCCGATGACGTCGATGGCGATGGTGAACCGGTTGAAGTACACCCCGTCCCCGTCGCCGTAGATCATCTGCCGGCCGTCCCACCCGGCATTGTCATAGTCGTTCTCGAAGTGGACGGAGGAGTCGATGCACATCCCCTTGTCGTCGATGGAATTCCGGCCGTAGATGTCCCAGAAGAATTTGTACGTCGCATCCGCACCCTTGTACGCCTCCTTCACCGCGGGATCCTTGCTCTTTCCCGGGTTCGCGACGAGATCGCCGGGGAGATCGCTGTCGCTCCCGTGCTTCACGTCGTAGACCCTGATGCACTTCCCGCCCGTCGGCGGCGACACGTAGAACTCGCCGAGCGCCCGGCGCATACCCCGGATTCTCTCGATCCGCATGAGCATCCGGATCGCGAGGTCCCTGTTCCTGCCGTTCTCGCTCTCGGCGAGGTGCTTCAGCATGTGCGGGGGGACGATCCCGCGGAGGGTCCCCTGCCCGGCCGGGCCTTTCCCGGTGATGAATCTCCTGTACCTCTCTTCCATATTCCCCACTCCCGTATCCGGGCAACCGCTGGGGGTTCCCCGGTGCGCCGGCGCGGACAGCCCGCAGGGAGGCAGGTGATCCCTGCACCTCCCACCCGGGCTCTTCGCCTGCCGGCGGACGTTGCTCTCTCCCTCAGGCTATATAAACCTATGGCCTGTCCACGGGGGCGAAGGGCCGGCAGCGTGGATCACGGGCAGGGATCCCGGGGCCTGCCTTCCCTCCCCGGCGATGGGTCGCAGGCTGGCCGGATCCGGGCGAGGATCCCCGCGAGCTCCTGTTCGCCGGCGAAGCAGGCGGTCCTCTGGCTCCCGTGCATCATGTCCAGGTGGGGGATCCCGAGGAGGGCCGCGAGGGGCCGCTCGAGCATCCCCCCCACGAGGAGGTCCACCCGGAGGGCCTGGAGCCGGGAGAGGATCTCCTCCTGGGACGGCTCGATGAGGATCTCGAGCCCCTCCACCCCGAGCCCCTCGAGCTTTTCCCGGGTCCCGGCATCGAAGTCCACCGCCACGAGGACGGGGGAGAGGCCCCGGTCCCGGAGGAACCGGACCATGGGGACCGCCCGGGTGGGCCCCCCGATGACGGCGACCCGGAGGGGCCGGCCCGGGCCCCCGGGGGCTTCGCCGCCCCCGGGCTCCCCGTCGAGGATCCCCGGGTCAGGGGGGATCCCGAGGGCGGCGGTGACATGGGCGAGGAAGGCCCGGGCCCCCCGGGCCCCGATGGGAAAGTCCTCGACGATGAAGGGGGTCCCGAACCGCTCCTCCAGGAGCTCCGCCGCCGCCCTCCCCGCCGGCTCGCAGACCACGATGTTCAGGGACGCCCTGCCGAGCCCCTCGAGCTCCCCGAGGCCCGCACCGGCCGAAAGCACACCGGTGACCGTGATCCCCGCGAGGGCGAGGACCCGCTTCAGCTCCCGGAGGTCGGGCCCTGCCCGGAGCATCCCGACGAGGTTCACGCTCCCGGGGAGGACCTCCCCTGCCGGCCCCGCGAGCTCCCCGGCGAGCCGGGCGAGGGTCTCGCCGTAGGCGGTGTGGTGGTCCCCCTCGAAGCCGCCGGACTCGAAGCCGAGGATCCGCGCCCGGGCCCGGGCGGCCCGGCAGGCGCTCTCCACGTCCTCCCCGATGATGGAGGTGGCGCAGCAGGAGAGGACGAAGATGAGGTCCGGGGAGAGCCGCCGGTCCAGCTCCTCGATGGCCGCGACGAGCTTCCCCTCGGCCCCGAAGATGACGTCCTGCTCGTCGAGGGAGGTGGTGTAGAGGGAGCCCGGCCGGTCGCCCCGCATGCCCATGATGTAGTTGATGTGGTACACGCACCCCTTCGGCCCGTGGACAAGGATGGCGCTCCGCTGCACCGTCGAGAGAGCCTTCACCGTCCCGAAGAGCCGGCAGGTGCTCCGGGGGATCTCGAGGGAGGTCAGGGGCATGGAGGGCCGTCCGTTCCGCTTCACTCCACCATGGGGGAGACCGGACGAAAAATCATTGGGCCCCCGGCCTCCCGGGAGGGAGGGAAGCCCGGGAGGGATACGGCTGCGGCTATGCCGCGGCGAGCACCATGGGGTCGCTCGTGAGGACCGGGGG
>JAJRCS010000079.1 GCA_028678815.1 Methanomicrobiales archaeon
CGAGGACGGCATCACCACCGAGGATGGGGGGACCGTGGTCCGGATGCAGGATAAGCTCCTCAGGAAGGGCGAGGGGCTCGCCCGGGACCTCGAGGCCATGCCCGTGGTCACGGTGGCCGGAGAGAAGGGTGCGGGGGACGCCCTGGTCACCTGGGGGTCCACCGCCGGCGCCTGCCGGGACGCCGCGGGCGGCCCCGGGCTCCGGGTCGTCCAGCCGGTCGTCCTCAATCCCTTCCCCGCGGGGAGGGTCCGGGCAGCCCTGGAGGGCGCCCGGCGCATCATCGCCGTGGAGGAGAACGCCACCGGGCAGCTCGAGCAGCTCCTCGCCCTCCATGGCATCCGGGTGGACGGGAGGATCCGGAAGTACGACGGGAGGCCCTTTGCCCTGGACGAACTCGAGGCACGGATCCGGGAGGTGCTCCCATGAACGGCAGGCAGCTCATCACCGATGCAAAGAACACCTGGTGCCCCGGCTGCGGGAACTTCTCCCTCCAGCATGCCCTCAAGGCGGTGCTCCAGGACCTGGAGAAGGAGGGGACGTCCCTCGACGACGTCGTCCTCGTCACCGGCATCGGGTGCCACGCGAAGATGGCCGATTACCTGGGGATCAACAGCTTCTACTCCATCCACGGGCGGGTGCTCCCCGTGGCGACGGGGATCAAGCTCGCCAACCCCGCCCTCACCGTCATCGGGTGCGCCGGGGACGGCGACGCCTATGCCGAGGGGCTCGACCACCTCATCTTCGCGGCGAAGAGGAACGTGGACGTCACGGTCTTCATCCACAACAACCGGGTCTACGGGCTCACCACCGGCCAGTACACCCCCACCTCGCCCCTCGGGTTCCGGGGGAAGTCGACCCCGGCCGGGACCCCCGAGTACCCCCTCAACCCCCTCGAGCTCATGTACGCGAGCGGCGCGACCTACATCGCGAGGGGATACACCCGGAACCAGCCTCTCCTGAAGAGGACCATGGCAGAGGCCATCCGGCACCGGGGATTCTCCTTCGTGGATATCCTCCAGATCTGCGCCACGTACTTCGATGTCCACGACGTGTATGACCAGTACGTCTACGAGCTCTCGGGGCACGACCCCCGGGATCCCCGGCAGGCCCTCGACAGGATCCTCGAGTGGGACTACAACAACCCGGCCCCCATCGGCCTCGGGACCTTCTTCGAGAGAGAGCTCCCGGACTACGGGAGCCGGTTCCCCCGGCAGGCCCCGGTCCCGCCTGACCGGAGGGAGGGGATCCGGAGGCTCCTCGAGGGGTTCCGGTGAGCGACGGCTCCGAAGGAGCCGGAGCTGTCCAGGGGGGATAGGGGCCCCTCTGGACGGGAGGGCCCCGTCCCACGTTCAAGGTATATATGGATCCTTCGCCCACAGGGATGGGAGGCAGCAGTATGATCAAGGACAGTGTCCGGGACGCCATCAACGCCCAGATGAACCGCGAGTTCTACTCATCCTCCCTCTACCTCGCCATGTCGGCATACTTCGAGTCCATGAACCTGAAGGGATTCTCGGCATGGATGCAGGTACAGGCGAAGGAGGAGCTCGCCCACGGGATGAAGTTCTTCCACTACCTCGTCGAGCAGGGCACGAGGGTCTCCGTGACCGGCATCGAGGCACCCCGCGTGGACTGGGAGACCCCCCTCGCGGCCTTCGAGCATGCCCTCGGCCACGAGGAGAAGGTCACCGCCCATATCCACCAGCTCATGGACCTCGCCATGAGGGAGAAGGACTTTGCCACGGCCGGGTTCCTCGGCTGGTTCGTTTCGGAGCAGGTCGAGGAGGAGGCGAAGGCGGGGGAGATCGTCTTCAAGATGAAGCTCGCCTCGGCAGAGAAGGGTGCCGTCCTCCTCTACCTCCTGGACCACGAGCTCGGGAAGCGCGGGAAGACCGCCTGAATCCCGGTTATCACCTCCCCTTTTCCTGACCGGATCCCATGGACGCCGTCACCATCCTCCTCACCGCCTTTGCCCTCTCCCTGGACTGCTTTGCCGTCGCCCTGGCCGCCGGCATCCCGGGCGGGAAGGGCGGGTTGCGGGACGCCGCCCGGATCGCCCTCGCCTTCGGGGCCTTCCAGGCCGGGATGCCGGTCCTCGGCTGGCTCGCGGGCCGGTCGGTGAGCGCCTACATCTCCGCCTATGACCACTGGGTCGCCTTCGGGCTCCTGGCCATCGTCGGGGCGAGGATGGTCCACGAGGGCCTCTCCGCCAAGGAGGAGGAGAGGCCGGCCTCCCTCGGGACCGGCACCCTCGTCGTCCTCGCCGTGGCCACCTCCATCGACGCCCTGGCCGTCGGGGTCTCCCTCGCCTTCCTGGACGCGGGCATCCTCCTTCCGGCCCTCCTCATCGGGATCTTCACCTTCGCCGTCTCCTTCGCCGGCGCCCTCCTCGGCGGGGCGGCATCGGAGCGGTGGGGGAAGGCCATGGAGATCCTGGGTGGCCTCGTCCTCATCGGGATCGGGATCCGGATCCTCCTCGAGCACCTGGCCTGACCGCCGTGACAGAATTTGGACGACCGGATCAGGCTTATCACGTTCCCTGCATCAGGAGCCATGCCCTGGAAACGGAGGTTGATGGAGACTGCGGTTTCGGAAGGTCTCCCCGCTCAAACACCCTGACCATACCCGCTGCTGTGGCAACCGTTCGTCAGCCGGGCGAAGGAACCTTCATATCACCACAGTGGGTAAGCATACACCGATAGGAGGAGACATTATGACTGACGATGGCAAGCGCCTGGTAAAGGGCGGGGTAACCACACAGGCAACCGGCCGGGGCAGTTCCAACCGGGACTGGTGGCCGAACCAGTTAAGGCTCGATATCCTGCACCAGCATTCCTCCAGGTCCAATCCGATGGGCGAGGGCTTCAGCTACGCCGGGGAATTCAATAAACTCGACCTGGCGGCCGTGAAAAAGGATCTCGCGGCGCTCATGACCGGCTCGCAGGACTGGTGGCCGGCGGACTTCGGCCACTACGGACCTTT
>JAJRCS010000114.1 GCA_028678815.1 Methanomicrobiales archaeon
AGTCCCTGCCACCCCGGCCACATCGCCCGCCACGCTCACCGCACCCCCCACCGGGGCGGAGACCGCCACCCCGTCCCCCTGGACATCGCCCGCAATGCCCCTCCCCGGCCTGGTCGCCCCCGGGGCCCTGGCCATCGCCGCCCGGATCCTCTCCAGGAAACGGTGAAGCGGCGTTTTCTCCAGGGGCCGCGGTGAAGAGGGATCCACGAAGTATTTGCACCCCGGGGATGTAGATTCACCCGGGCACCCGGGACCGGGAGGGAAGGTTCGGATCATGAACCTCTACAGGATCGAGCAGCTGAAGGCAGATGCAATCGCGAGGTGCCGGAAGAGGCTGGAGCTGCACGGGAGAACAGACCTGGTCCAACCCGGCCCGAAGTTCTCCGCTTCCCTCCGAAGAAAGCACGGGCTGTGAGGGATCACTGCACCCGGTGCATTTCCCCGATACCCTTCGTGAACAGGGTGCCGCTCGAATAGAGGAGGTGTGCCTCCTTCCGGTACCCCCACCGGTCGAGGATGTCGGCATCGTAGAAATCCGTCTCTCCCTCCTCGGAAATGCGCCAGGTCCCCTGGTAGGTCCTGAAGTTCGGGGAGCTCTCCGTGAAGGTCCCGTCTGCACGGAAAACGAAGGTGAGGTCGTCCGGGGCCGGGGCATACCAGGTCCCGACGATGGGGTTGACCGACGGGGTCGGATACGGAGATGCCTTCGGCGGGGGCAGCGAGAGGTCCACGGGGGTCTGGCGGGGGCTGCTCGATGGGGGGAGCGTTGCCGGCGGGACCTGGACGGTCACGGTCGGTGCAGGGGTGACCGGTGCGGGGGTGACTCCCGCCCCGCCCCCGGGTGACCCGGTGCACCCCGCGCCGAGGAGAAGGGCCCCGAGGAGGACGAGGGGGAGGAGACCGGGGAGGTTTCCACGGGTAGAGGGGGTCATTCCTGTGAAGTCCTCTCTCCCGGGATTCGAAATACTTTCCGCCGGGGTCACTCCCCCCAGAAGAGCCGGTCATGCTCGTGGACCATCCGGACGTCCTCGACGGTGTAAAGGAGATCGGGGTAGTCCCTCTGGAGGACCCCGATGAGCCTGGGGAGCTCCCTCCGCGGGACCACGGTGAGGAGGACCGAGACCTCGGGGGTGTACCGCCCGGACCCCACGAGCCGGGTCATCCCGTACCCGCTCCGGCAGAGGTGCTCCATGAGGGGCCCGGGGTCCTTCGGGCTGATGATCCGGACCACCACGTTCCCGAGGCTGATCCGGTCCTCGATCTCCATCCCGAGGACGGTCCCGATGCCGTACCCCGCGATGTAGGCGATAATGGCAGGGATGTTCGTCAGGTTCGTGAGGACGAGCCCGGTGGAGAGGAGCCAGATGGCCACCTTGAAGACCCCGATGGCGGCGGCATAGTACTTGTGGCCCCGGGCGATGTACACGGTCCGGATGGTCTCGGCCGTGGTCTCAACGATCCGGGCCACGAGGATGACGAGGGGGATGGCGAGCTCAAGGCCGTCCATGCATCCAGGTGCTCCGGGAAAGAGCTCTCGGGAACCGGCTATATAGCGCTTTTCTTCCGATCCGGAGGGAGGTGGGAGGACCGGTCCCGGTATCTCCGGTGTTCGGTCGTCCCCGGCAGGCGATACCTCTAAATAAGAGCCGCCCGCAGGTTCCGGCCATGCCTCCCCTCTCCCCCCGGCTGGTCCGGTTCTCGGCCCTCTGCGGGATGGCCGCACCCCTCCTCTTCGGTTTCACCGTGGGGATCCTCGGTTCCCTCAGGCCGGGGTACAGCCATGCCAGCCAGATGATGAGCGAGCTCGGGGAGACCGGGGCACCCCTCGCCCCCGCCATGAACCTCCTGGGGCTCGCCGGGACGGGGATCCTCATGGTCCTCTTCTCCCCCGGCCTCCGGGACGGGCTCGGGAGGACCCGGGCGGCCACGGCGGGATCCCTCCTCGTGGCCGGGGCGGGGATCCTGTATCTCGTCATGGCCGCCTTCTCCTGCGACCCGGGGTGTATCGCCACCACTCCGGCGGGCGCAATCCACATGGTGGCGGGCCTCCTCGCCACGGTCGTCGCCATCCTCTCGGCCTTTGTCATCGGCTATGCCCTCCGGGGGCAGGAGGGATGGGAGGCTTACTCGGTGTACTCCCTCGTCACCGGCGTCCTCGTCCTGGCCACCCTCCCGGTCTTTCTCTCGGCAGGGGCCTCGGCCGGGGCCTGGCAGCGGGTGCTCGTCGGGCTCCTCTTCCTCTGGATGGAGGTCATAGCCCTCAGGCTCTTCCTCTTCGCTTCGGGGGCCCGATGACCCTCGTCATGGCCTTCGCCGGCGGGAAGGGGGCCGCCATGGCCGGGGATATGCGGGAGATCACCTTCCTCGGGGACCCGGCCTCCATCGCCCTCCTCGAGAGGGAACTCTATGCCGGGGATCTCGCCACCGATGACCGCCTCCTCGCGAGGGCAGGGGAGCTCGGGGTGGAGCTCTCCATCCGGGACGACAAGGTCAAGGTGAGGGAGCGGGGCGGTGTCCTCGTCGGCGAGGTCACCTCCCTCGAGGGAGGCGTCCTCAGGAGCAGGCGGGTGTATGCCACGGCCGGGGCGTATGCCATCGCGGACTTCGGGGGGGAAGCCCCGGTCCTCCGGGGGCAGGGCGGCGCCGGGAACTTCGTCGTCCTCGGGAACGAGCTGACGAAGGCCATCGCGAACCGGTGCATCCGGGAGCGGTGGAAGGGCGGGGGCCTCCCGGACGCCGTGGAGATCCTCGCGGGGGCCCTGGGCGAGGCCGCTGCAGCGACCCCCTCCGTGAGCCGCCGGTTCATCCTCGTGCAGACCGGGGAGAAGGCCGACCTCGGGAAGGTGATGGAGGAGGACGGGATCCCGGGTCCCGCAGGGAGCCGGGAGCGTCCAGGGGGGTAGAGGCCCCTCTGGACCTGGATCCCGGGTCCCGCAGGGAGC
>JAJRCS010000148.1 GCA_028678815.1 Methanomicrobiales archaeon
GAGGCGCTCCTCTGGTCCGGGTGGGTGAAGGTCATCATCGGGCTGTTCTTCTCGACCTTTCTCGGATTCCTCGGGGGATGGCTCCTCACCCTTTCCATCTACAAGCTGTTCAAGGGGTCGCACCGGGGGGACATGCGGACGCTCTTCGGCAGGCTCCAGCTCCCCTCCTCGGCCTTCATGGCCTTTGCCCACGGGAGCAACGACGGCCAGAAGTTCATCGGGGTCTTCACCATGGCCCTCGTCATCGGGGGTGTCCTTCCCAGCTTCCAGATCCCCCCCTGGGTCATCCTCCTCTGCTCGCTGACGATGGGCATCGGCACCTCCATCGGCGGATGGCGCATCATCCGGACCATGGGGATGAGAATGGTGAAACTGGAATCGTACCAGGGATTTGCCGCCGAGACGGGGGCTGCCTCGGTCATCCAGGTTGCCTCCCACTTCGGCATCCCCCTCTCCACCACGCACACCATCAACACCTCCATCATGGGGGTGGGGTCGGTGAAGGGATTCTCCGCCGTTCGCTGGGGTGTTGTGCGGCAGATCGTCGTTGCCTGGATCCTCACCTTCCCCATCTGCGGCGCCATCGCGTGGGGGATTGCCACCCTTACTATCATGTTCCTCTGATCCCGAAGGTTTCCCTCCCTCCCTGCCCTCCGCTGCAGAAAGACGCAGGTGCGGACCATGGGCGAGCCGGGAGGAGTATGCCCCGGTACACCGTCCCTCAGGAGGCGGGGGCGGCGGGCAGATGGCTGTGAGCCCTCGGGCCGGCCGGAAAGGTCGCCCTATATCACCCGATTTCCCAATCGGGTGAACCACCTTTTTTATACGAGGATCACCAATATTTCCCCATGGCACGGACTCCTCCCCGCTCCGACGTCGTGATCTTCTGCGGGGGGAGGGGGACACGCCTCTCGGAGAAGACCCGGGAGATGCCCAAGCCCCTCATCGAGCTCGGGGAGTACCCCATCCTCTGGCATATCATGAAGATCTACGGGCACCACGGCCTCACCCGGTTCGTGCTCGCCCTCGGGTACAGGGGGGAGATGATCGCCGAGTACTTCCTCCACCGGCACCCCCTCGCCCGGGACTTCACGGTGCGGCTCCCCGACCCGAAACCCCCGAAGGCCCCCGAGGACTGGGAGATATCCTTCGCCCAGACGGGGATCGAGTCGAGGACGGCAAAGCGGCTCCTCCTCTGCCGGGACCATATACGGACCCGGCCCTTCATGGTCACCTACGGGGACGGGATCGCCGATATCGACCTCCGGGCCCTTGCTGCCCGGCACCGGAGGCTCCGGAAGGAGCACGGTGTCGTCGCGACCATCACCATCACCCGCCCGTACTCCAAGTACGGCATCGTGAAGCTCGACGGGGACCGGGTGGAGACCTTCCGGGAGAAGCCCCTCATGAACGAGTACATCAACGTCGGGTTCATGGTCGTGGAGGAGGAGATCTTCTCCTACATCCGGCCCGGGGAGGACGTGATGTTCGAGGAGACCCTCCAGGAGGTGGCCGGCGACGGGAAGCTCGGCTACTACATCCACGGGGGGTTCTGGCATGCCATGGACACGTACAAGGACTACGAGGACCTGAACCGGATGTGGAGGGAGGATCCGCAATGGAAGATCTGGCGCGACTGAAAGGCGTATGGAAGGGGCGGAGGGTCCTCGTCACCGGGGGTACCGGCGTCGTGGGGACGAACCTCGTCAACCGGCTGGAAGGCCTGGGGGCCGAGGTGACCGCCATCGTCCGGGACTGGGTACCGAGGAGCCGGATCCTCGGGTACTGGCTCTCGGGTGAGTCCGGGGTGAACCTCGTGCGGGGGGAGCTCGAGGACTATGCCCTCCTCGAGCGGACCATCGCCGAGTACGAGACCGGGTACATCTTCCACCTCGGTGCCCAGGCCATCGTCCCCGTGGGGAACGCCTCGCCCGCGGGCACCTTCCGGGCGAACATCCTCGGGACCTGGAACCTCCTCGAGGCGGCCCGGGTGGTGAGCGCGTATGCCCCGCTGGTGAAGGGTATCTGCGTCGCCTCCTCGGACAAGGCCTACGGGGCCTCGAAGGATCTCCCCTACACCGAGGACCAGCCCCTCGCCGGCACCCATCCCTACGAGGTCTCCAAGAGCTGCTGCGACCTCATCGCCCGGTCCTACGCGGCCACCTATGGCCTCCCCGTCGCGGTCGCCCGGATGGGGAACATCTACGGGCCGGGGGACCTGAACTTCAACCGGGTGATCCCGGGGACCATCCGGAGCCTCCTCGCCGGCGAGCGGCCCCGGATCAGGTCCGACGGGACCCCGGTCCGCGAGTACTTCTTCGTCGGGGACGCCGTGGAGGCGTACCTCGCCCTCGCGGAGAAGGCCGGGCAGAAGGGGGTGAAGGGTGAGGCCTTCAACTTCTCGAGCGGGGAGAAGGCGACGGTGCTTGAGGTGGTGGAGATGATCACGAAGAAGACGGGGCTGAAACAGAAACCGGTCATCCTCGGGGAGAGCCGGCACGAGATCCAGGACCAGTACCTCTCCATCGGGAAGGCGAAGAAGGTCCTCGCGTGGAAACCCCGGTACACCCTCGACGAGGGACTCGACCTCACCATCCCCTGGTACCGGGAGGTGTTCGGATGATCGACGGCGTGAAGGTCATACCCCTGAAAACCATCCTCGACGAGCGGGGCATGGTCCGGCACATGCTCAGGCGCACCGACCCCCACTTCTCGGAGTTCGGGGAGATCTACTTCTCGGTCATCTTCCCCGGAGCCATCAAGGCCTGGCACCGGCATAAGAAGATGGAGCTGAACTATGCCGTGGTCTCGGGGAACATCAAGCTCGTCCTCTGGGACGGCCGGAAGGGCTCCCCCACCCACGGGGAGACGCAGGAGGTCTTCATGGGCGAGGACAACTACGTCCTCGTGAAGGTCCCCCCGGGCGTGGTGAACGGCTTCGTCTCCCTCGGGAACGAGCGGGCCATCGTCGCGAACTGCGCCTCCATCCCCCACGACCCGTCCGAGATCGAGCGGCTCGATCCCTTCGACAAGGGGATCGGGTACCCGTGGGACAGGAAGTACGGGTGAGACCGGGGCAGTCCATGGCAGGCATCCGGCGGGTCCTCGTCACCGGGGCCCATGGTTTCATCGGATCCCACCTCACCCGGGCGCTCCTCGAAGAGGGATACGGGGTGGGGGTCCTCCACCGGGAGTCCTCCGATCTCCGCCGGATCCGGGACCTCGAAGGGCGCCTTTCTCACCATATCGCTGATCTCCGGGACCCGGCATCCGTCCAGGCAGCGGTGGCGGAGGCACACCCCGATGCCCTTGTCCACCTCGCCACCTACTACGCGGTCGAGCACCGCCCGGACGAGGTGGGGGTGATGATGGACACGAACGTGAAGGGGACCGTCGCCCTTCTCGAGGCCTCGCGGGAGGCGGGGGTCTCCCTCTTCCTGAACGCGGGCACCTGCGCGGTGTACCGCGAGAAGGACACCCCGCTCATGGAGACGGATCCGGTCTCTCCCCAGAACCTCTATGCCCTCACCAAGCTGCAGGCCGAGGAGGCGTGCCGGTTCTATTCCGACCGCCTCGGGGTTCCCGCCGCGACCCTCCGGCTCTTCCCCCCCTACGGTCCTGCCGACAACGAGCGGCGGCTCATCCCGTACGTGATCCGCAGCATCATCGCCGGGGAGGAGGTCCGGCTCACGAGCGGAACCCAGCGGTGGGACTTCGTGTACGTGGAGGACGTGGTGGCAGCCTTCGTCGCTGCCATGAAGCGACCGGAGGCCGCCGCCTCGGCCGGGACCATGAACGTCGGGACAGGCGACCCATGGGCGGTCCGGGACCTGGTCACCCGGCTCGCCGGGCTCACCGGGGAGAAGGCCCGGCTCCTCTGGGGGGCCATCCCCCACCGGAAGAACGAGGTCTGGTACAACTCGGGATCCTGGGGATTGATCCGGTCGGTCCTCGGGTGGGAGCCCCGGGTCTCCCTGGATGATGGTCTCGAGAGGACCATCGCCTGGTTCCGGGACCACCCCCTGCCCGCCGGGGGCAGCCGGGGATGAGCCCCGGGAAGGAGGGGGATCTCCCCCTCGTCTCCATCTGCATCCCCACGTACAACCGGGCTGAGATGGTGGGGGACGCCATCCGGAGCGCCCTCGCCCAGACCTACCCGGTTCTCGAGGTCCTCGTCGTGGATAACGCCTCCACCGACCGGACGGCCGGGGTGGTGGCGTCCTTCACCGACCCGCGGCTCCGGTTCGTGCGGAACGAGTCGAACCTCGGGCTCTTCGGGAACTTCAACCGGTGCATCGAGCTTGCCCGGGGTGCCTTTGTCCACATCCTCCACTCCGATGATACCATCCCGCCCGGGTTCACCCGGGCCTGCATGGACCTCATCCTCGGACACCCCGAGGTTGCCATGACCTTCACCCCCTCGGTCGTCCAGGGATCCGGGGTGAGCCCGGAGAGCGTGCACCGAAAGGACCGGATCTTCCCACCCCCTGAGGGCTTCCGGGCGATGCTCCGGGACCGGGGGCTCGTCGCCTGCCCCTCGGTCATGGTGAGGAGGGAGGTGTACGCCGGGACAGGCCCCTTCTCCCTGGAGTATCCCTACTCGTCGGACCTCTACCAGTGGCTGAAGATCTCCCGGCGCCATGCCATCGCCCTCGCGGGAGGGACGCATGTCGCCTACCGGCAGGGGCCCCACACCGAGTCCTACCGGCTCCTCTTCGAGAGTCCCCTCGGGTACGTCGACACGGCCCGGATCTATGCCCGGGTCATCGGCGAGCTGGGGAGCGACCGTCCCGCCTTCACCCCGGAGCTGAACCTCGCCGTCACCCGGTTCGTGAAGGACTGCCTCTATGCCATGTGCACGAGGAGGAGGCAGATGCAGGGGGCGAGCCCCTCGCTCCTCGCCGGTGTCGCCAGATCAGCATGGGCCCTCATCACCCCCATCTCCTTCCGGGAGCGGGTCGGGAAGGCCGTCCTCCGTATCGCCATCTTCTTCTCCCCCGTCTACAGCGCCATCCCTGGGATCGGGAGGCTGATTCTCGCCCTGCAGGGAAAGAAGGAGATCAGCTACTGACCGGCACTGACCGGTTCATCCCGGATTTTCAGGATCGCCCAGGCCGACCCGAGGGCGAGGAGCACCACGCCGGGGCCGAGGACCACCCAGTCCAGCTGGACGAGGAGGGCGATGGATGCCACGACCCCTGCGACAGGGAGGATGGGGATACCCAGGACCGAGCCGGGTACCGCGAAGGGGCGGTGGATTCCGGGGAACCTGACCCTGAGGAGGATCACGGTGGCGTTGATGACCGAGAAGGTGAGGAAGAGGGTGAAGTTCGTGAGCCCGGCGACGAAGCCGATATCCCCGGCGAGGGTGAAGAGGCATGCCATCGCCCCCACCACGAGGGTGGCGATGAGGGGTGTCCTGCTCATCGCGTGGACATGCCCGAGGAAGGCAGGGAGATCCCCGCCGTCGGCCATGCCGTAGGTGATCCTGGACGAGGCGAGGAGCATGAGGAGCACCGTGTTTGCCGTGGCAAAGAGGGCGATCCCGGAGAGGAGGACGGATCCCCCGCTCCCGAGGGCAGTACCGGCGACGGTGGCGAAGGGCGCCTCCGAGGCCGCCAGGGACTCCCAGCCGGCCACCGAGACCGCCGAGACCGAGACGAGGATGTAGAGGAGGATGGAGACGGCCATGGCGATAAGGAGCCCCCGGGGGATGTTCCTCTCCGGTTCTCTCGTTTCCTCGGCGAGCTTCACCACGTCCTCGAAGCCGATGTACGCGAAGAAGACGAGGGCCGCCGCAGAAAAGACCCCGGCGAAGCCCAGGGGCATCTCGAGGTAATCGACCTCCCCGAGGTAGGGGATGCCGACGATGATGATGACGAGGAGCCCCGCAATCTCCACGAGGGTGAAGACCGCGGCAAAGAGGGCGGAGATCCTGATGCCCCTCGTGAGGAGGAGGCTGAGGCCGATGATGAGGGCAACGGCGAAGAGGGCATGGCCGATGTCGGTCCCCGAGAGGGCGGAGGCATACCCTGCGAAGCCGAGGGCCACGGCCGAGGCCCCGATGATCCCCGAGAGGATGATGAGCCACCCGATGACAAAGGCCATCCGGTTCCCGAAGCCCCTCTTCACGTACACGTACTCGGCCCCTGCCCGGGGGAACATGGCCGAGAGCTCGGCGTAGGAGAGCCCGGTGAAGACCGCGATGGCGGCTGAGATGGCGAAGGAGAGCCAGAGGGCGTTCCCTGCCATGCCGGCCCCTTCCCCGATGAGGGCATAGATCCCTGCCCCCAGGATGATCCCGACCCCCGAGAGGGTCACCTCCAGGAGACCGAGTTCACGCTTCAGGGGAATCTTCGTGCCCATGCCGGATACTCCGGGGAACTCCTCTGTTTCACGGGAGATGAGCCTTTGCTGCAAGGCCTCCGGGCCGGCCCTCCGGCCCGGCCTGCTTTCGAACTTCCGTTCTCAAACCTTCGGACCCATGGTCCTCGGGCCTTCAGATGAACCGGGGCCGGACCGAGAGGAGCCGGGGGGTGTAGAGGGGCCGCCAGGGCTTCCCGGCGTTCTCCTCCCTGACCTTCCCGATGAGGGCCTCCTCCTTCATCCTCTCCCGGTGGAGCTTCTGGGGTGTGGAGAGCCGCCGGACCGTGACGGTCAGGTCGCCGGAGGTGACCTCCTGGTCGCCCAGCACCACGATGTAGGGGACCCACTCCATCCCGGCCGCCCGGACCTTCTTGTTCATGCTCTCCTCCCGGTCGTCCACGTCGGCCCGGATGCCCCGGTCGTTCAGCCGGGCAGTGAGGGCCTTTGCCGCATCCATGTGCCGGTCGGCGACGGGGATGACCCGGACCTGTGTCGCCGCGAGCCATGTCGGGAACTGTGGGACCTCCTCGCCGGCGAGGGTCTCGAGCATGGCGCAGATGACCCGCTCCACCGAGCCCGTGGGGGAGCAGTGGAGGATGGGCGGGTGGACCTCCTTCCCGTCCACGTGGTATCGGATCCCGAACCGGGTGGAGGACTCGACGTCGATCTGGACCGTCGGGTTCTCGATGGGCCGCCCCTGGGCATCTATGGCGGCGAGGTCGATCTTCGCCACCCAGTAGTGGACCCGCTCGGAGAGGATCTCGATGAGGCAGGGCTCCCCGATGAGCTTCACGACCTTCTTCACCCAGCCCTCGTGCTCGTGGTAGAAGTCCCGTGTGCACCGGAAGGCCGGGTAATACCGCACGGCGAGGTCCGTCCCGCTCTTCTGCCCCATGACGACCTGCTCCTCGAAGCATTTCAGGGCCTCGTCCATGTCGGTGCAGAGGGTGTGCATGTCGGGCATCGTGAAGGCCCGGAGGCGCTTTAACCCGATGACCTCGCCCTTCTGTTCGTGCCGGAAGGAGTAGGTGGAGAGCTCGTACATCTTCATGGGCAGGGTGTTCGGGGATATGTGCATCCCGTTCATGAAGGAGAACATGCCGAAGCAGGCGGCGAACCGGAGCATCATCGAGCGGTTGCCGCTCCTGAACCGGTACTGCCGCTCCCCGAACTTGGCCGCATGCTCGCAGATGGCCTGGTCGTCCAGGTCGTACATTACCGGGGTCTCGACTGGCATCGCCCCGTAGGGGAGCACCAGGGTGAGGACATAGTCGGCGATGAGGTCCCGGAGGAGCTTGCCCTTCGGCATCCACCTGAGGTGCCCGACGTC
>JAJRCS010000150.1 GCA_028678815.1 Methanomicrobiales archaeon
GGGAAACATTGGTGCCGGGCCCTGTGCGGAACCCAGGCGGTAGGGGGGCTCCCTCCATCCTGCGCGTTATTACCTCCTCCAGGTTACTATGGCAACCCCCGATCCACACGGAAGGTTTCGCAGAAAATCCTGGCCGCCCGAAGGAAGAAACCCGACAGGTTAGATTTCGCTGCCTCGTACACATGCCCATGATAATTGAGGGCATTCCTGCACCATGGCCATCGATCTCCGGGAGGAGCGACCCTGATGTCAGGAGGTTCAGAAATACCACCAATTCCACTGGATAAAGCCCGATAAACCGTTCAAATGGTCAACGCTGACGGCTGGATCGGTTTCCCTTCGGAAGGGAATTCCGCCTTCGCCACCCGCTATAAACTGTATGATGCTATACATAACGGGGGCCCGATCAGGAAGGGCCGGGGCGGCAGGGCAGCCTCCGGAAGGGCGGGTTTAAGCAGCATTACGCCGATTCTCACGGCAGGAAGAGGACCGGAGGCTGACACGGGGATGGCGGGAACGGTACCCCTCGGGGAACTCGAAGGCCGGCTCGGCCGGTTCAGGGCCAGGATGGACCGGGATTGCCCGGGCTGGGAGATGGCCGCTATCTTCGGCAGGATCAACCTGTATTACCTCACCGGCACCATCCAGGACGGGGTCCTCCTCGTGCCGGCAGACGGAGATCCCGTCTTCTGGGTGCGGCGGAGCCACGAGCGGGCGCTGGAAGAGTCGCCCCTGCCCTGGATCCGGCCGATGTCCGGTTTCCGGGATGCAGCCCGGGAGACGCCGAAGGTCCCGCAACGGTTTTACCTGGAGACCGAGGTCGTGCCCCTTGCCCTCGCCGAACGGTTCCGGAAGCACTTCCCCTTCTCCGAGGTGCGATCCCTCGACCGGCAGCTCCTGGAGGTCCGCTCGGTGAAGAGCCCCTTCGAGCTCTCCCTCATGGAACGGGCGGGTGCGATCCACGAGAGGGTGCTCGAGGAGTCCGTGCCGGAGCTCCTGCGGGAAGGGATGACCGAGGCGACCCTCGGCGGCAGGCTCTACGCGGCCATGGTGGAGCAGGGGCACCAGGGCATCGTCCGGTTCGGGAGCTTCAACACCGAGATCGAGGTGGGGCAGATCGGCTTTGGCGAGAACTCCCTCTACCCCACGTGCTTCGACGGCCCGGGGGGCTGCGCGGGGCTCTGCCCCGCCGCACCGGTCCTCGGGAGCCCGCACCGGAGGCTGAAACAGGGGGACCTCGTCTTCATCGACAACGCCTGCGGGGTGGAGGGCTACCAGACCGACAAGACCATGACCTACGCCTTCGGGAAGCCCCTCCCGGAGGAGGCTCTCGGGACCCACCGGCAGTGCGTGGAGATAGAGGACCGGATGGCCCGGATGCTGAAACCCGGCGCCCGGCCCTCGTCCATCTATGCCGCGGTGATGGAGGACCTTGCACCGGCCTTCCTCGAGAACTTCATGGGGATCGGGGATCGCCGGGTCCGTTTCCTGGGCCACGGGGTGGGGCTCGTGGTGGACGAGCTGCCAGTGATCGCCCCGGGCTTCGATGCCCCCCTGGAGGAGGGGATGACCATCGCCCTCGAGCCCAAGAAGGGAATCCCGGGCATTGGGATGGTGGGAACCGAGAACACCTACGTGGTCACCCCCCACGGCGGCGTCTCCCTCACCGGGAGAAACCCGGGCCTGATTCCCGTCCCGTGATGCCGGGGGGAAGGCCGCGGGGGAGAAGACCCGGGTGCCAGGGGGGGAAAGGAGATCCGGGCTCCTGCGGTCAACTGTATGGGAATACAGTACCCACTGCCGGGACCGGGGGCCCTGTGGCCCTCAGTTTCTCCTCGCCAGGAAGAGGACGGCCGCCCCGAAGAGGGCTGACAGGACGAGGATGAGCGGGAGAGGGACCCCCGGGGTGGTGGTGGTGGCCGGGATGGTGGGGGCGGGGGTGCTCACCGGAGGGGTCCGGGTGAGGGTGGCGGTGCCCTCGCCATTGACGAGGGTCGTCGCTTCCGTGGATACGGGCGTCTCCGGTTCACCGGGGGAGAGGATGATGCGCATGGAGACGTTATCGATGTTCCCCTCGGCCACCGCGCTCGGGTTCTGGAAGTCGCCGATGGTGGAGAGGAGGATCCGGTCCATGGGCCCCAGGTACTGGACGGCCGAGAGGGTATAGCCCCAGAGGGTGGTCTGGTTGGAGAGGAAGCTCACGGCGATCCCCGCCGACCTCTTCTCACGGTCGTACGAGAGGATGACATGGTACGGGATCCCGTCCTCGAACCGGACAGAGGGGCCCCCGTAGGACTGGCTGTAGGACGATACCTCCCTTCTCTGGTTCTGCTGGTCGATGGTCCGGATCCAGACGATCTTCCCATAGGGGCCGTTCTCGAACTCCGTGAAGATGGTCGTCCCCTGGTTGATGGACATGTCCCGGTTCCCGAGGCCGAGCCGGAAGGAGGACTGGAAATCGGTCTTCGAGGGGTAGAGATCGTACTCGAGCCGGAAGGACTCGCCGATGTAGGGCACCTTCTTGTACACGAAGGTGTTCGTCGAGTCCCTGAGGGCATAGTGGTACATGCCCATGGCCTCGTCCCAGTGGTTCGTATACGGGTTGTTCGTCACCCAGTTGGGATCAGAAGAAAAGTCGGTGGAGTAGACGACGACCGACGTCTCGGCACACCGGACCATGCCGGCTACTGAGGCGAGGATGAGGAGCGTGAGCACGAAGGGGCGGAGGTGCCGCCCCGGTAATCCCCTGGTCATAACGGGACTCCTTAACCTGCAGGTCCCCCGGCTCTGGACAGGGACCTGTGTAAATCTAGTACAGGTGTACTCGCTCATTTATATGTATGCTGGCTGATCCGGGGTGTGGCTGCCCCTCCACCGGGGGCCCATAAACCGCAGGATGCTCTATCCAAACGGGCGCGCTTCACTATCTTCATTACCTGCACCCCCTCAGGTGTACAGTGATGCAGGACCGGGCGGGAACGGGAGACGCGCAGAAATACCAGAAGTTCAAGAAGGTGGATGGCGCCACCTACGAGAAGGTGAACACCTTCCTCAGGAAGAGGACCTATGTCACCGCCCGGGAGTGGGCCATCGCCCGGCTCTGCGCCGATTTCAAGACGACGGGGGGATCGGAGATGACCTTCATCGGCGAGCACCTCCCCGAGCTCGTTCCCTTCATGACCGACACCTACACCCCCCAGGCCGTGAACCAGGCCCGGAGCGCCTTCAAGCGGAAGGTGAAGAAGGCGGGGGCGACCTTCTTCTACGGGGCCATGTGCGGCTTCTTCACCGCCGAGGAGCTGGACGACATCCTCTTCGAGGCGAGCGAGGTGGCGAAGTTCCTCCTCGAGGTGGAGGGGACGAGCCTGGACATCGACGAGGAGATCTCCATCGAGGACCGGATCACCGATGTCATGCGCAACGTCGCCGAGTCCGCGGCAAAGCTCCGGAGGTCCCGCGAGTCGGGCGAGGAGCAGGAGGGGGCGGTCCACGATGAGCCGGCTGGCCCGGGCGAGGACCAGGCAGGGAGCGAGGAGAGGAACCCGGTTCCGGAAGGCCAGGAGGGAGATGTTCCGGATCCGGGTGCACCGGTTGAGGTACAGGCCCGGGAAACCTCCGCCGAAGTTCCGGATCAGGACCGGGAGGCCGGACCACCCGGCGGGGAAGGGGGAGCCTAGTCCATGGGAGGGGAGACGGGCAGGAAGCGCCTCTTCGGGACGAACGGGGTGCGCGGGGTCGTCGGCGAGGATATGCACCCCGAGCTCGTGCTCCGGATCGGGGCGGCCCTCGGGTCGATGCGGAGGGGCCGGATCGCGGTGGGGCGGGACACCCGGACCTCGGGGCCGGCCCTCGCGAGTGCCCTCCGGGCAGGGATCCTCGCCACGGGGTCCGACGTGGTGGACCTCGGGGTCCTCCCCACCCCGGCCCTCCAGTTCATCGTCCGGGGCGGCGGGTTCTCCGGCGGGGCCGTGGTGACGGCGTCCCACAACCCCCCCGAGTACAACGGGGTGAAGATCATCGACACCGACGGGACCGAGATGGGGGATGCCGGGGTGATCCGGCTCGAGGAGCGGATCTTCTCCCGCCGGTTCGAGCTCGCCCCGTGGGACCGGGTCGGCAGGCCCGTGTCTGCCCCTGACCGGATCGAGGAGTACATCGCGGCGGTGGCCGGGCATTTCCCGCCGGGAACCGGCGAGGGCCTCACCGTGGTGGTGGACCCGGGTTCCGGTGCCGGCTCACGGACCACCCCGGAGATCCTCACCCGGATGGGGTGCAGGGTCCATACCCTGAATGCCATCGAGGACGGTACCTTCCCCGGCCGGGCACCGGAACCGTCGGCAGAGGGGCTCAGGCCCCTCGCGGAGATGGTGAAGGCCACGGGGGCCGGCCTGGGCATGGCCCATGACGGCGATGCGGACCGGACGGTCTTCATCGATGAGAAGGGACGCTTTCTCGAGGAGAACCGGGAGTTCGCCCTCATCGCCCGGGACCTCTGCACGGCCCGGAAGGGGGTCGTCGTCGCGCCGGTGAGCACCTCGCGGATGGTCGAGGACGTGGCAGGCAGGCTCGGCTGCACCATGGATTACACGGCCGTCGGGTCCATCTACGTGGCGAGGAGGATGATGGATCTCCTGGCAGGAGGCACTCCGGTGGTCATGGGAGGTGAGGGGAACGGGGGCATCATCTACCCGGACCACCAGTTCTGCCGGGACGGGGCCATGACGGCCGCGAAGCTCGTCTCCATCCTCTCCGGTTCGGGGAAGCCCCTCTCCGGGATCGCCGGTTCGCTCCCCCGGTACCACATGATCAAGGAGAAGATCCGGATAGGAGATGCCCGGGGCCTCATGAAGAGCCTGGTGGAGCGGTACGAGGGGGAGAAGCCCGACCTGACCGACGGGATGCGCCTGAACCGGGACGACTCCTGGGCCCTCGTCCGGCCCTCGGGCACCGAGCCCCTCGTCCGGATCACCGTCGAGTCCCCGAGGAAGCAGGTGGCCGCCGACCTCCTCGGGGAGATCCAGGAGGCGATTCAGGCTTACCCTGGGGAGTAACCCCTCCGGCATACCGGGTTCGCACGCGGTCGCCGGGGTATCCCGGCGATGCCGGGATCCCGGTTATTTTTCCCTTCCCTGCAGGGGCGGGGGGGCCGGCACGGTAGTACCTCGATAAAAAACAGAAATACTCCCCTTTCATCCCAAAAGAATGGTCAGAATCCATTCATTAACTTTTAATACTCCTCAAAAGCCGGTAAAGGGCCAATCTTTTATAATTTTCCTCAAATACGTTTTCTAATTCGTTTAATGAAAAGTTTTCAATCGAAATGATTATAAGTAAAATCGGGCCATATGTTGTATTGCGGGATCCCCGTGCCAGCCGCCCCCAATATATCCCATATCAGGAAGAAGATCCACCAGGCCCTCCTACATAAAGATCTCGATGGCATCAGGGGCATCCTGGAGGATGTCCGGACCATCCAGAAGCGGAAGGAGCGGCGGGCCATCCTCTCCGTTATCCACGAGGCCATCAAGGAGGCCATCTTCAAGGAGAACGTCCCCGACTTCCTCATCTTTTTAGGCGACCTTCCCTTCACCGAGATCCAGGAGGTGGCGGACCGGTCCATCAAGGCCTACATCGCGACGAGGAACGAGAAGTGGCTCCAGAAGACCATCGAGCTCTGCCACGGCCTCGACCGGAAGAACTACCAGTCCAAGATCTTCTCGGTGGTCTCGAAGGAGCTCATCGAGGCCGGGGTTGCCCAGAAGGACCAGCAGCTGATGGAACGGGGGATGTCCACCATCCACATGATCAGCTTCCGGAAGCACCGGTCGAGCATCATGATGGACATCATCCCCATGATCATCGTCTGGAGCGTCTCCACCGAGGACGACCGGCACCTCTACACCTCCCTCCAGCTCATCGATGTCATCGGGGATGTCTCCAAGCGCTCCATCCTCCACTCGGAGATCGCAAAGGCCATCGGGATGATCGGCATCCTCCAGCGGGACATCCGGGGCGTCCGGGAGGCCGTGAAGATCGCCATTATCATCAAGCAGAAGCAGCGCCGGATCACCTGCATCTCCCACATCTCCGAGCGGGCCTGGTCCTCGCCCCTCGGGAAGCAGCTGGAGGACGTGGTCAGCTTCATGAACCTCATGGGAGAGGTGCCCCAGCCGAGGAAGTACGAGATCCTCGCGGTCCTCATCGAGCATCTCCTCAACCGGGTGAAGGACAAGAAACAGATCAACTACACCCTCCAGAACCTCGTCGATAAGATATCGGCGTCCCGGGAGTGCATCGTCCTCAAGCTCGTGAAGAAGGCCGAGCTCTCGGGGGATAAGGGGTACTTCGAGCGGGCCGTGGAGTTCAACGAGCAGATCACCGACGCCACCCACATCCCCATCAAGGAGATCATCGCCTCGGCGAGCTCGGTCGTCGAGAAGACCGGGGACGTGAGCCTCCTCATGAAGACCGTGCCCCTCCTGGACATGGTGGCAAAGACCTCCGAGGAGTCGTACCTCCCCCAGTACCTCATGGTCTCCGACACCCTCCTCAAGCGGGGCAACCTCCAGAACGCCGTGGAGATCTTCGCCCGGATCGGCGGGCCGCTGGAGAGCGCGAACAAGGTGGCCATGGACACCTGCGTCCGGATCCTCCGGGAGGGGATCTTCCGGGACGAGACCGAGATCCTCAAGGAGAAGATCCTCGCCCCCATGGACCCCGAGACCCGGGACTTTGTCATCAACCGGGCGGTCACCGAGTTCTGCACGGACGCGGAGTTCGTGGACATCATCGCCCACCTCCCCTCCCTCCAGTCCCTCACCCTCGCCCACCGGACGCCCGGGGTCCTCATCCCCGAGTGCATCCGGATCCTCATCGAGCGGAACTTCATCGAGTTCCAGGACCCCTCGGCCCTCCTCTCCCTGGCGAACCAGATCCCGAACCGGGCCGAGAAGGAGCAGATCGTCTCGGCCATCGTCATCGGGATCGCGAAGGTGGGGGTGGCCCACAAGAACCGGGACCTCCTCCAGCGGGCGGTCGGCCTCTCCTGCGAGATCAAGGAGCAGCGGCCCCGGTCCGAGGCCCTCGGGCACATCATCGACCAGGCGACCCTCCTCGCCGTGGAGCAGGGGGATCTCGACCTCCTCCACCGGATGATGAAGTGGACGGGGTCCCTCCTCGAGCGGGACTTCAAGCTCTATGCCATCGACAGCGTCATCAAGGGGATGATCACCTACGGCATCCACCACCAGTCCCCCAAGGCCCTGGACGAGGCGTACCTCATCACCCACACGGTGGACGACCCGTCCCTCCAGCAGCAGCAGCGGGAGGCCATCATCGAGGGGCTCGTCCGGGTCGGGTGTATCCGGCTCACGACAGCGGTCACCCCCATCACCCCGGAGGCCCTGAAGTTCGAGATCGAGCCCTTTGACCGGGCCCTCTCCCTCCTCCTGGAGAGCGTGAACCGGTCCCAGCTCTCCCTCAAGATCTCGAAGTTCATCGATATCATCCTCGAGTACGCCCAGGCGGCGAACCGGCAGGAGTTCCTCATCCCCCTCACGATGTTCATCCTGAACATCGAGGACCGGCTCGAGCGGAACGCCATGTTCTACCGGATCTCGGGGAACTTCCGGGATGTCATGGAGGACCTCGAGTCCACCGACCCCTACGAGATCGTCGCCGCGGTCCTCCAGCGCCTCCAGAGCGGGAACGTCTCGCCCCTCGTCCTGGACCTCATCCACCGGCTCCTCGAGCAGACGCCGGATTCGTACAAGAAGTTCGCGGGGCTCTGCAACCTCGCGGACTCGTACTACTCCATCCAGGAGCGGGACAAGGGGACGGAGATCTTAAAGAAGGTGTACAGCAACCTCTCGTCCCTCACCGATGCCTACGAGCGGGCCCGGATCCTCGCCGATCTCGCGGGGATGCTCGCCCGGGTGGACGAGGCCCTCGCCCGGGACTGCCTGGAGGCGGCCATCGCCCTCCTCAACCAGGTCCGGGACGAGAAGGGGTCGCTCCTCAGGAAGCACATCGTCTTTGCCATCCTCTCCCTCCACACGCTGAAGACCCAGGAGGAGAACCTGGAGACCGCCCTCGACCTCGTGAAGCAGATCGAGGATCCCACCGAGTACGTGAACGCCCTCATCGCCATTCTCTCCATGGTCATCACGGGGGACAAGGCGAAGGAGATCCTCGCGAATATCTACGACGCCATCGCGGCCATCCCCTCGACGTACGAGCGCGTGGCCATGCTCCTCGACGTGGTCCCCCTCGCCGAGCAGTACGGGGACCCCAACGACGCCCTCCGGCTCCTGGACGAGGCCCGGGCAGAGGTGGAGTCCATCTCCATCTCCTACATCGGGACCATGATCAAGAAAGGGCTCGTCCAGGTGATGCTCATGGTGTACCACAAGCGGGGTGACGAGTCCATCAAGCGGAAGGCCCGGGACGTCACCATGCGCATCGAGGACGAGGAGGCCCGGTCCCAGCTCCTTGCCCAGATCGGGTACGACCGGGCCGACGCCCAGGTGAGCCCGGTCTTCACCTCCCTCCACGTGCTCAGGGAGAAAATCAAGGAGGGACGGAACCCCTTAAACGAGCTCTCGAGCATCACCCACCAGATCAACACCCTCCCCGACCGGGCGAAGCGGGCGGCCTACTACATCGACCTCTTCCGGATCTTCACGGAGAGCAAGGAGGAGAAGATGGCGGAGCGGATGCTCTCCGCCGCCATCGACGAGGCGGCCATCATCCGGCCCCTCTCCCGCCGGGCCTACGTCCTCGGGGACCTCGCCCTGAACGTCTATTCCGCAGGGTTCGAGGAGCGGTCCAAGGACATCCTCGGCATGGCGGTGTACGCCGCCATGAACATCCGGGACGAGGGCCTCCGGGACGAGGTCTTCTACGAGCTGGACGTGGCCCTCCGGATCATCGAGGAGCGCCTTGCGTGAAGACCATCGAGCTCTACGCCTCAGGCCGCGTCCAGAGCGTCGGGTTCCGGGCCTGCGTGAAGAAGGTCGCCGCAAACCTCGGGATCTCGGGTGAGGTGATAAACCTCCCCGACGGGAGGGTGCGGGTCACCGCCACCGCCGAGGAGGTCATCCTCGAGAAGTTCGTCTCCATGCTCTACGGGTGCCCCCGGGTGGTCATCCGGAACCTCGAGACCCGGGAGATCCCCCTCACGGCCTTCCCCGATTTCTCCATCAAAAGAGCCCCCGATTAATGAGCCTGGTCCGGCGGGTTGACCAGGAAGGGGCGGTTCCGCCCACGATTACTGAACCTGGTCCGGCGGGTTGACCAGGAAGGGACGGTTCCGCCCACGATTACTGAGCCTGGTCCGGCGGTTGGACCTGGAACGGGCGGTTCCGCCCACGATTACTGAACCTGGTCCGGCGGGTTGACCAGGAAGGGGCGGTTCTCCACGAGGGCCTCCCGGAACCGCACCACCATGCCGTCAATCTCCTCGCCCCTCACCGAGACGTAGAGCTTCGAGAGGAGTCGCGAGAGGAGCCCCTCGGAGAGGTGGCACCGCCGGTCCCCGTGCTCGAAGTCCCCCTCGCGGAGCCCCCGCCGGGCGAGCTCGAAGACGGCGTCGTCCACCATGGCCGGCTTCAGGGGTTCGATGAGGTCATAGACGAGGCTCCCCGTCCCCTCGTGGAGCACCCCGAGGTCAGGGTCCAGGTTCGCCCCCGAGACCGCCCGCATGCACTGGGAGAAGAGCATGGCGTACCCGAAGGAGAGCATGGCGTTCACCGGGTCCTGGTGGGGGCGCCTCGTCCTCCGCCGGAAGCCCAGGTCCGGGGGGAGGGTCCGGGAGAGGATCTCGTAGTACATGTCGGTCCCGAGGGAGAAGAGCCTCCGGACCTCGTCGAGCTTCACGAGGAACTCCATCTCCCGGAGGGAGGTCTCCAGGAACTCGAGCTCCCCCTTGTAGAGGATCCCGGTGCCGGAGGCCTCCCCGAGGCGCTCGAGCCGGACCATCCGCTCCCGGAGGGCGCCCGTCCCGATGGCGAGGGCGTACCGGTGGGCGGGGGCGAGCTTCTGGACGGCCTTGATCTCCTCGTCGGGGTGCCGGAGCGGGGGGTGGAGGAAGCCGACCGGGGTGCTGTCCTGGTCGAGGAAGCTGATGGCGCCCCCGGCCTTCAGGAGGTTCATGATGGCCGCGGTGTGGATGGTGTGGCCTCCGGCGATGACCAGGTGATGGACGCTCCGGAGCGGGAGGTTCTGAACCTCGCCCTTTCTCTGGATGATCAGCTGGGTGGGGGTGGCCTTGATATGGGCACCGAACCCCGACACGGTAAGCCAGGGAACCTTCTGGAGAACCATCCTCTACCCGTAACGAGTGTGAATACGGCGAAAGAAAGATGGGATGCACAGGACTTGAACTCATCGTTTCGTGCCTCCGGGGAACCTGAGGGCTTAAGCCCGAGGGAGAACGCGGAGGACGATAGTCCGAGCGAGAACCACCGAGCAAAGCGAGGTGGTGAACCATAGGGGCGAAGCCCCTGTGGTGATTCGCACCTTCGGTGCTCGACCCCTCCGGGGGACGCGAAGGGCATCAGCCCGAACGAGAACCAGAGGGGCGGAGCCCCGATGGAGAACCGACGGACCGAAGGTCCGTTGGTGACCAACAGGCCGAAGGCCTGGTGGTGAGGGAAACCATCTTCAGCCGGGAAGATCCCGGTTCAAGAGATGGAGCCAGGGGCGCGGGCCGAGTGGGACACCCTCCGGCACGTGATGGTGCACGAGCCCGGGATCGAGGTCTTCTTCGCGCTCCTCGACCCCGGCGCCCACCTCTACGAGCGGTTCTTCAACCACCACGAGGCCCGGTGGGAGCACCGGCAGCTCTGCGACCTCCTCCACAACTCCTTCGGGGTGCGGATCCACCACCTGAAGACCACCCTCATGGAGGAGGCGGGGGAGCCGGGCCCGGTCAGGGATCGGCTCGTCGCCCTCGCAGGGAGGCGGCTCGGGGACGGGAGGCCCGAAGGCAACGCCGGGGAGAGCGGTGGCGCCGGCAGGGCGGTCCCCCTCGCAGACCGGGACCCGGAGCACCTCTTCCGGATCGCCGTCCTCAACCCGGCCGTCGGCGACGGGAAGGCAGGCCAGGTACGGCTCCTCGGCCCGGTCCCGAACCTCTACTTCATGCGGGACCAGCAGGCCGCGACCGACCGGGGGATCTGTATGGGCCGGATGGCGACCCCCGAGCGGTCCGAGGAGGTGGGGATCACCTCCCTCGGCCTCGCGGCCCTCGGGATAGAGCCCGTCCACCGGGTCAGCCGCGGCCGGTTCGAGGGGGGCGACTTCCTCCCGGCCGGTGATTTCGCCCTCGTGGGATGCGGTTCCCGGACGAACCCGGAGGGGGTGCAGGACCTCTTCCGGGGAGGGATCGGGACCGGCGAGGTGGCCGTCGTCCGGGAGCCCCGTCACCCCCTCATCACCGGCCGTGACCACATGGTGAACATGCACCTGGACACGTACCTGAACTTCCCGAAGGAGGGGGTCGCCGTCGGGAACCCGGCCCTCCTCCGGGAGGCGGGGGTAACGGTCTGGCGCCGCTCGGGGGACGGGTACGTGCGTGCCGGCCCGGGAGGGAACCTCATCGAGTACCTGGGCGGGAAGGGATTCGGCCTGATAGAAATTACCACCCTCGAGCAGCTCTGCTATTCCACGAACTTCCTCTGCGTGAGGGACGGGGCCTGCGTCACCCCGGACGCGAGCTCCCTCGCCCCGATGGTACTCAGGCGCCTCGGGGAGAAGGCCCGGGCAGACCCCGGCACGTACGGGCGGCTCCTCTCCCAGGCCGAGCATGACTACGAGGTCCTGAAGGCCGAGTCCGAGTTCTTCCCCCACAAGAAAGAGGTCTATGATCACGGTCTCGAGATGACGACCCTCCTCCTCACGAACGCCACCGGGGGGTACGGCGGAGCGCACTGCATGACCTGCGTGCTCGCCCGGTAGATCAGGGTACGATCCGGGTCCCGGCCGTCCCCTCCAGGCCCTCCCCGGCCTTTTCCAGGGAGGTGACAATGGCGTACCTGCCCCCGTCCTCCACGAACCTCGCGCAGGCCTCCATCTTCGGCCCCATGGAGCCCTCGGGGAACCGCCCCTCCCGGAGCCAGGCCCTGACCTCGGCCGCCCGGGCAGTGTGGATGGGCCTCTCTGCCGGGGTGCCGAACCCGAGGGAAACCTGCTCCACGTCCGTCAGGATGAGGAGAACCTCTGCCCCGATGGCCGCCGCGAGGCGCTCCGCGGTGAGGTCCTTGTCGATGACCGCCTCGATGCCCGTGAGGTTTCCCGCCCCGTCCTGCACCACGGGAATACCCCCGCCCCCTGCGGCGATGACAACGAAGCCCTCGTCGACGAGGGTCCGGATGGATGACTCCTCGACGACCCGCAGGGGAGCGGGCGAGGGGACCACCCGGCGGAAGAGCCCGCCATTCACGGGCCGGACCGTCCATCCCTCCGCGGCAGCGAGCTGCTTCGCCTCAGCCTCCCCGTAGAAGGGGCCGATGGGCTTTGAGGGCCCTCCCGGGCTAAGGGCCCGGGGGGTCTGAGAGGCCGCTCCGCTGAGTGGCTTCGAGGGCCGGGAGAAGGCGTGGTCGGAGGGGTCCACCACCGTCTGGGTGACCACCGTGATGACCCGGCGGTCGATCCCCTCGCC
>JAJRCS010000164.1 GCA_028678815.1 Methanomicrobiales archaeon
AACCCGTTACACCCCTTCATCAGGTTCTAGGAGCGGGAACCCGCTACCAGGGGAAGGGGATCAGATATACATCCGGTCTTCCAGGGCCGGCGGTTCGCTCCTCACCTTCTTTACCGCGGCAAGGAAATCAGACTGTTCTATCTCGTCCGCGCCCCTCCGGACCGCGTTCATCCCCGCCTCCCGGCAGACTGCCTGCAGGTCCGCCCCCGTGGTCTCCTCGGTGAGCTTCACGATCTCGTCGAGGTCTACCTTCCCGAGGTGCATCGGGGCCGAGTGGATCCTCAGGATCTCCCTCCTCGCCCCTGCATCGGGGAGGGGGATCTCCACGATCCGGTCGAACCGGCCGGGCCGGAGGATGGCGAGGTCGAGCATGTCCACCCGGTTCGTGGCCGCCATGATCCTGACGTCCCCCCGGGTGTCGAAGCCGTCCATCTCGGCGAGGAGCTGCATGAGGGTCCGCTGGACCTCGGCGCTCCCGCTCGTCCCGTCATGGGTCCGGTGGCTCGCGATGGCATCGATCTCGTCGATGAAGACGATGGAGGGGGCCCGCTCCCGGGCGAGGGTGAAGAGTTCCCTCACGAGCTGCGCCCCCTCGCCGATGAACTTGTGGACGAGCTCGCTCCCCGACATCCGGATAAAGGTCGCGTGGGCCTGGTGGGCCACCGCCTTTGCGATGAGGGTCTTCCCCGTGCCCGGCGGGCCATGGAGGAGGATCCCCTTGGGCGGCTCGACCCCGAGCCTCCGGAAGACCTCGGGCTTCGTCAGGGGGTACTCCACCGCCTCCCGCACCTCCTCGATCTCCTTCCTGAGGCCCCCGATCCTCTCGAAGGTCACGTCCGGTGACTCGTCCAGCTCCATGACCCTCACCCTCGCGTCATAGATGGTGCCGATGATCTTCACGATGGAGAGGGCATTGTTCACCGCGACCTTCGTCCCCGGCTTCAGGATCTTATGGAGCTCCTCGTTCGCCTGCGTGATGTACTCCTGGTTATTCCCCTGCTGCCGCAGGTAGATCTCACCGTTCTCCATCACCTCGACCACCGACGCGACGAAGAGGGGCATCCGCTTCAGCTGGGCGTTCTCCCTCCGGACCTGGGCCATCTCCTTCTGGAGGCCCTCGTTTTTCATCCTGAGGTCCAGCACCTGGGCCTGGAGCTCCTGCAGCTCGAGCCTCAGCTGGAGGATGTCACCCTCGCTCGCGGGGTTCTTGGAGACGGTGTCGTCCATGCCACTTTATAGTACAGCTCAGAGAGACTTATTAGATATGGTCATGATCCTCAGGGGCCGGGGGCTCTCCCCGGGGAAGGGGCGCGGGGAGATCCTCAACTCCCCCGAGCCCATCTCCTTCCTCGGCGGGGTGGACCCCGAGACCGGGGAGGTCATCGAGCGGGGGCATCCCCTCAGGGGGCGCTCCGTGGCGGGGAAGGTCCTCGTCTTCCCCCGGGGCAAGGGCTCCACCGTGGGCTCCTACATCCTCTACGCCCTCGCCCGGAACGGGAAGGCCCCGGCCGCCCTCGTGAACGCCGAGGCCGAGCCCATCATCGTCACCGGCGCCATCATCGGGGGGATCCCCCTCGTCGACCAGCCGGGGATACCCCTCGCGCGGCTCCGGGACGGGGCGATGGCCGGGGTGGACGGGGAGACCGGGGAGATCGCGTATGAGGGTGAACTGGAGGGAGATTAACGCCGCGAGGAACTCCCATGCCGCCCTCTTCGCCGCATGCTCCCTCTACGGGTACACCCTCCACCCGGCGGGGGCGCCCGAGGGGGATGTCACCTGCTACTCCCTGAACTCCCTGAACGAACCCGGATACCGGGAGGAAATCCGGAATGCCCCCTGCACCACCATCGTCGGGGGTCCCCATGCCACCGCCTGCCCCGGTGAGGTCGCCCGGTACGCCGACTACGTGGTCGTGGGGGAGGGGGAGTACACCCTGCCGCGGCTCCTCGCCCGGATCGAGGAGGGGAAGGGCGGGCCTGTCCCGGGAGTCGTCACCAGTGAGGGGGGGCTCCCCGCTGACCACTCGGTCCGGCTGGATGCCTTCCCCCCCTTCTCGGTGATGAAGGGGTACATCGAGATCTCCCGGGGGTGCCCCTTCGGGTGCGCCTTCTGCGAGACCCCCCGGATCTTCGGACATGCCATGCGGCACCGGTCCATCGGGGCCATCGCCTCGTATGCCCGCAGGTACCGTGACGTCCGGCTCGTCTCCCCCAACGCCCTCGCCTACGGGTCGGACGGGAGGAGCCCGAGGCTGGATAAGGTGGAGCGGCTCCTCGCCTCCCTCGAGGGGAAGATCTACTTCGGGAGCTTCCCGAACGAGGTCCGGCCCGAGTTCGTGACCGACGAGGCCCTCGGGCTCATCTCCCGGTACTGCTCCAACACCCGGGTCGCCTTCGGGATCCAGTCGGGGAGCGACCGGGTCCTCCGGAGGATCGGCAGGGGGCACACCGTCGCGGACGGCATCCGGGCGGTGGAGCTCACCCTTGACCACGGGCTCACTCCGGTGGTGGACTTCATCCTCGGGTTCCCCTTCGAGACGGAGGAGGACGAGGAGGCGACCCTTGCGCTCATCCGCCAGGTGGCCCGGGCCGGGCGGGTCCGGGTCCACGCCTTCCTCCCCCTCCCCGGGACCCCCCTCGCGGCGGCCGTCCCGCGCCCGCCCGGTCCGCGCGCCGACCGGCTCCTGGGGAGGCTCGCCCTCGCCGGTAAGCTCACCGGGAGCTGGCGCCCTCCGGCCGGAAGGTTCCCTCGGCCGCCCGATGATGGGGACGCTCTCCCTCGACGGGAAACAAACCGGTATACGGGATCATCCCGGCAATAAAGTTTTCAGGGCCGCCCGAAGAGGAGGACGCTCTCCCTCGACGGTTCATGTACAGGTTCACGGAACCTCCTGCCGTAAGGTTTTCAAGGCCCCCTGCCGATACTTCTCCATGACCCGGGTCCTCCTCCTCGCCGACCTCCATGGCCAGTACGGGAAGCTGGACTCCTTCCTCGCCCTCGAGCCTGACCTCGTCATCATCTCCGGCGACATCACCCAGTTCGGGCCCGCCGAGGATGCCGTGGAGGTCCTCTCCCGGA
>JAJRCS010000081.1 GCA_028678815.1 Methanomicrobiales archaeon
GACATGACCGCGACCTTCATCAGCGCAGACCCGTGCATCGCCTGCACGGAGCGGTGATCCCGTGACGTCCATCACCTGGTACCTCCGCGAGTTCCTCCGGCCCGAATGGGTCCGGAAGTTCCTGACCGTGAGGACCGCGCCCCTCGTCATCCCGGCCCACTTCCGGGACTTCCCCGCCCGCACGGAGGTCGAGTGCACCCACTGCTTCACCTGCCGGATGATCTGCCCTGCGCCCGGCGCCATCGAGGTGCTCCAGCGGGAGGGAACGTGGGGCCCCGAGGTCTACCATGGACACTGCATCCGGTGCGGCCTCTGCGTCGAGGCCTGCCCCGAGGGGGTGCTCGCGAGCGGGCGGATCCTCGCGCAGCAGGAGGCGGACCGGACGAGGTTCACCGCCGAGTTCCACATCCGGGTGGACCCCGCGAAGTGCATGCGGTGCGGGAACTGCTGCGTCGCCTGCCCGGTGAACAAGGAGAAGGACCCCCAGATCGCCTCGGGGGGCCACTCGGCGAACGACGAGGTGATCATGAAGATCCAGGGCGGGCAGCATGTCATCATCCACGAGGAGATCTGCACGGGCTGCCGGACCTGCGAGGACACCTGCCCCAACACCGCGATCCGGGTTGCCCGGGTCGTGCAGGCCGTCCACGGGACCTTCGAGAAGGAGGGCTCATGAGGTTCATGCTCTTCTCGGGGCGGACCATCCGGCAGGGGAACGCGGTGGAGTCCAAGCTCTCGCCCGAGTACCGGGACGCCACCTCGGTCCTCTCCATGACCCCCTTCGACATGATGGAGGCCGGCCTCGACGAGGGGGACGCGGTCCTTGTTTCGGGCCCGGGCGGGCAGGTGGTCCTCACCGTGAAGGCCGACGAGCACCTCCCGGCCGGGCACGTCTTCCTCCCCTACGGCCCGTACGCGAACCACCTCACCCCAACCGAGACCCATGCGACCGGCATGCCGGACTACAAGGCCATCCCTGTCGAGGTGGAGCCGGCGGAGGGGAAGCCCGTGACGGTCTGGGAGCTCATGAGGGACCTGGGGGGTGTGCCCCATGCTCCTTAAGGACGTGGTCTGCCCCTACTGCGCCTGCCTCTGCGATGACCTGGACGTGACCGTGGAGGGGAACCGGGTCACGGGAGTTGACAATGCCTGCGACCTGGGGGCCCATAAGTTCCAGGCAGGGAACCGGCTCCCCGGCCCCGTCCGGCCCACGGAGAAGGGCTGGGACCGGGTCAGCCGGGAGGAGGCCATCGGCTTCACCGTCGATATGCTTCTTTCAGCCGACCGGCCCCTCATCTACGGCTGGTCCACCACCTCGGTGGAGGCCCAGAGCCTCGGGATCCACATCGCCGAGGAGATCGGCGGGGTCGTCGACGCGACGACCTCGGTCTGCCACGGCCCCTCCATCCTTGCCATCCAGGAGGTGGGGCACCCCGGCTGCACCCTCGGGCAGGTGAAGAACCGGGCCGACGTGGTGATCTACTGGGGCTGCAACCCCATCGAGGCCCACCCCCGGCATCTCTCCCGGTACACCATGTACTCGGACGGATTCTTCCTGGAGAATGCCTTCAAGGAACGGACCCTCATCGTGGCCGACATCCGGCCCACCGAGAGCGCGAACGTGGCAGACGAGTTCGTGCACCTGAAGCGGGGCGGGGACTACGCGGTCCTCAGTGCCCTCCGGGCCATCGTCCGGGGGAAGACCGGCTCCATCCCCTCCCATGTCGCGGGGGTCTCCAGGGCCCAGCTCCTCCGGATCGGGGAGGTCTGTAAGAACGCGAAGTACGGGGCCTTCTTCTTCGGGATGGGCCTCACCCAGACGGTGGGCAAGTACAAGAACATCCGGAACGCCATCGAGCTCGTGGACGAGCTGAACCGGCACACGAAGTGGACCCTCACCCCCATGCGGGGACACTTCAATGTCTACGGGTTCAACGAGGTCTGCACCTGGGTCACGGGCTACCCCTACGCCGTGGACTTCTCCCGGGGGATGGCCTTCTACAACCCGGGGGAGACAACTGCCGTGGATATCCTTGCCCGGAAGGAGTGCGACGCCTGCCTCGTTGTGGCAAGCGACCCCGCGGCCCACTTCCCCCGGGCCGCCGTGGAGCACCTGGCGGAGATCCCGGTGGTCCAGATCGATCCCGTGGTGAACGCCACCACGGCCTTCTGCGACCTCCAGATCCCTGTGGCGGTCACGGGGATCGATGCCGAGGGGACGGCATACCGGATGGACGGGGTGCCCATCCGGGCGAAGAAGATCCTCGATCTCGGGTATCCCGCCGACTCCGAGATCCTCAGGGAAGTCTACCAGCAGATCCGTGACCGGAAGAAGGTCCGGGAGGTGAAGCCGGTATGACCGAGCTCCTCCTCAGGAACGCCTGCGTCATCGATCCCCTCAACAGGGTCAACGGCGACGTCATGGACATCGCCATCCGCGACGGGTGGATCGTGGAATCGGTGGGGAACGGCGCCGAGGTCATCGACGCGAGGGGCTTCCTCACCCTCCCCGGCGGGATCGACTCCCATACCCACATCTGCGGCACCAAGGTGAACTTCGGCCGCTACATGATGCCCGAGGACATGCGGGCAGGGAGGACCATCCGGAAGGGGGTGATGCACGCCACCTCGGGCTACAGCGTGCCCACAACGTATGGCAACAGCTACCGGTACAGCGCCATGGGGTACACCTCCATCCTCGAGGGGGCCATGGCGCCCCTGGAGGCCCGGCACACCCACGAGGAGTTCTCGGCCACCCCCCTCCAGGACACCATGGCGAACACCCTCTTCGACGGCAACTGGCCGGTCATGGAGGCCGTGAAGGAGAAGGACGTGAAGCGGGCGGCCGCCATCGTCGCCTGGACCCTCGCGGCGGTGAAGGGTTTTGCCGTAAAGCTCACGAACCCCGGGGGCACCGAGGCCTGGGGCTGGGGGAAGAACGTCACGTGCATCCGGGACCCGGTCCCCCACTTCGAGGTGACCCCCGCGGAGATCATCGAGACCCTCATCCGGGCGAACGAGCTCCTCCGGCTCCCACACTCCGTCCATCTCCACTGCAACAACCTGGGGGCGCCGGGCAACTACCAGTGCACCATCGGGACCTTCGACCTCGTGCCCGACCTGAACAAAGAGCGCCAGAGCCTGTACGCGACCCACGTCCAGTTCCATGCCTACGGCGGGACGAGCTGGAAGGACATCAACTCGAAGGCCGAGCCGGTTGCGTACTCGGTGAACCGGAAACCCCAGATCGTTATTGACATGGGCCAGATGATGTTCGGCAAGACCACCACCATGACCGCCGACGGGCCCATGGAGTGGAACCTCTACCGGCTCCACCACAACAAGTGGTCCAACCACGACGTGGAGCTGGAGACCACCTCCGGCATCATCCCCGTCTACTACAGCAAGAAGTCCCTCGTGAACTGCGTGATGTGGGCCATCGGCCTCGAGCTCGCCCTCCTTGTGAAGGATCCCTGGCAGTGCCTCCTTGCCACCGACAACCCGAACGGCGCCCCCTTCGTCAGGTACCCCGAGATCATCGGGCTCCTCATGAGCAAACGGTACCGTGACGAGGAGTTCAGGACCATCCACCCTGATACCGGGAAGCGGGTGATCCTCGACACCCTGGACCGGGAGCTCGGCTGGCATGACATCGCCGTGATGACCCGGGCGGGCCAGGCAAAGGCCCTCGGGATCGCGAAGATCGGGAAGGGGCACCTCGGGGTGGGGGCCGAGGCGGACATCGCCGTCTACCCCATCCGGATCAGGGATACCGACCCGTCGCGGGACTACGCCGCCGTGGTGAGTGCCTTCCAGCGGACCGCCTGGACCATCAAGCGCGGGCGGGTGGTCTGCCGGGATGGCGACGTGGTGGTGGAGGGCACGAACCGGACCATCTGGGCCAATTCCCGGGTGCCGGAGGCCTTCGACATGGGAAGGGACCCGGAGTTCGTGAAGAAGTTCGACCGCTATTATACGGTCCGGATGGCCAACTACCCGGTGCAGGACGCGTACATTCCGCGGTCCGGCTGCATCGAGAGCGAGGCGGTCCTGTGAGGGTCATTCTCACCGCAAAGCCAAGGAAGAAGCCCCTCATTCCCGTCGAGGCCGAGACCATCATCCCCCGGCACTTCCGGCAGGGCCGGGACCTCACCGTCTGGGAGGGGAACCGGGAGCGGTCCCTCCGGGATATCTTCGACGTCATGGTGGAGCGGACCGCGGCGGCCGCCGAGGAGGTGGAGGTGATCCTCCGGGGCGACGTCTCCCGGTTCAAGCGGGTCGGGGAGTACATGGACGCCGGGAAGATCACCATCGAGGGCGACATCGGGATGCACTGCGGGAACTTCATGACCGGCGGGACCATCGAGATCCACGGGAACGCCGACGGGTGGCTCGGCCGGGAGATGCGGGGCGGCCGGATCCTCTGCCACGGGAACGCCGGCCACTACGCAGGGTCGGGCTACCGGGGCGAGAAGTTCGGGATGAAGGGCGGAACCCTGGAGATCCTGGGGAACGCGGGCGACTTCGCCGCCGAGTACCTGGCGGGGGGCGAGGTGATCATCCACGGGAACGCGGGCGACCTCCCGGGGGTGGAGATGGTGAACGGGACCCTCACCATTCACGGGAACTGCTCCCGGCCCTGCGGGAACATGACCGGCGGCACCTGCACCGTGCTCGGGACGGTCCGGGGGATGCTCCCCACCTTCCGGAAGAACAGCACGCTTCTCCATGGATCCGATAAGATACCCCTCACGGTCTTCGAGGGGGATATCGCCAACCGGGGGAAGGGGATCCTCCAGGTGCGGGAATACTCGTACGACGACTGAAATCACTCAGGATCGGCGGAAGGGCGGGAGTGTCTCACCCTATCTTCTTCCGTCTCCCGCTCGCGTCCCGGGTGTACTTCCCGAACTCGGTGCCGGCGAGCCGATCTCCGGTAAAGACCGGCCCCTCCCTGCAGACCCGGAGACCGTCAGGATCGATTGCACACGACCCGCAGATTCCGACACCGCAGTTCATGTACCGGTGGAGGGAGAACTGCCCCCGGTCCGGGATGCCCGCCTCATCGAGGATCCTGAGAACGGTCCGCATCATCGGCTCCGGGCCGCAGACGCAGACGGAGCCGAAGTCCCGGAGCTTCACGCCGCCGAGAAGATCGGTGACGAACCCGTGATGCCCCCCGGACCCGTCATCCGTCGCCACCCGGAGATCGGTTTCCCTGGCCAGTGCCTTCCGGAAGGGCAGCTCCTTTCCCGTCGCCGCTCCCTGGAGGAACACCTCCACCTTCCCCTGCATCGCGAGGGGGAGGAGAGGGGCGGCCCCGATCCCCCCTGCCACGGCGAGGACCTTCCCCCGGGGGGAAAATCCGTTCCCGAAGGGCCCCCGGATCCCGAGGAGGTCACCCTTCTCCAGCCGGAACATCGCCTTCGTCGCGTCCCCGACCTCCTGCACCGAGATGGTATCCTCCCCCGAGAGGGCCATGGGGATCTCGTCCACCCCCGGCACCCACACCATCACAAACTGCCCGGGGGTGAAGGTGAAGGACCCGGAGAGCCGGAAGGTGCGGATCTTCGGGGTCTCCTTCGTGATCCCCTTTATTGAGACGGCCCGGGGGAGCCCCTCACCCATGGGCGCACCCCACTATCTTCTCGGCCTTCTTCCCGTCCCTGGTATAGAGATCCCGGGCAATCTTCGCGAAGATCGACGTGTCTTCGAGGACCGCGCTCCCGATCTCCACGGCGCTCGCCCCCGCCATCATCATCTCCACGACGTCCTCCGCCGTGGAGATGCCCCCGCACCCGATGACGGGCACCTCGCAGGCCTCGTAGAGCTCGTACACGCACCTGACGGCGATGGGGAAGATGGCCCTCCCCGAGAGGCCCCCGAACCGGTTCCCGAGGACGGGCCGCCCCATCGGGACGGAGATGCGCATGGCCTTCACCGTGTTGATGGCGACGATGGCGTCCGCCCCGCCCCTCTCGGCCGCCGCCCCGATCTCCGTGATGTCGGTGACGTTCGGGGTCACCTTCACCCACGTGGGCTTCCCGAGGGCCTTCACCGCCCGGGTGCACTCTTCCACCAGGTCCGGGTCCGTGCCGAGGGCAGACCCGAATCCCTCGGCATGGGGGCAGGAGAGGTTCAGCTCGAACCCGGCTGCGTCCTGTGCGAACCAGGAGGCCACCGTGGCGAACTCCTCCGGGGTCCCGCCGAAGATGCTCACGACAACGGGTTCTCCCCTGAGGGGAGTGAGCTCGGCGGCGAACTCCCGGGACGGGTTCGGGAGGCCCATGGCATTCAGGAGGCCGCCCTCCTGGACGAGGAGGCAGGGGCCCGGGTGGCCGTCGAGGGGGACCGGGCCGAGGGACTTGGTCACCACCCCGCCGGCCCCCTCCCGGAGGATCCGGGCCAGGGAGGCCCCCGTGGTCCCGAGGATGCCGGCCGCGAGGACGAGGTGGTTCCGGAGGGGGACCCCTCCCACGCGGACCGGCCCGGACGGAGACCTGATCA
>JAJRCS010000052.1 GCA_028678815.1 Methanomicrobiales archaeon
GTCGACGGCGATGACGGTGCGGTACATCAGGACAGACTCCTCTTAAAGACGGGTGGAGCCCCAGCTATATGAAGGTTCTTTTCTTCCCGTCCCCGACGGCTAAGGGGAGGACGGGGGGGCCGCGGGAGGTGTCCCGTTCTCCCCGTTCATCTCCGGCCTGACGATGGCGACCCCGACGACCCGGTCCCCCTCCTCGAGGTTCATGATCCGGACGCCCCGGGTATTCCGCTTCTGGATGGAGATCTCCGAGACCCGGGTCCGCATCACGTTCCCCGAGGAGGACATGACGATGATCTCGTCCCCCGTCGCCACCGCCATGGCCACCACCACCCCGAGCCCGGCCCGGTCGGTCTTGATGTTCAGGACCCCCGTGGTGCCCCGGCCGTGCCCCCGGAACTCGTCGAACTCCGTGAGCTTGCCCATCCCCGCGTCGGTGACGGTCAGGAGGTAATCGTGCTCGACGACGGTGAGGGCCTTGAGCGCGTCCTGCCCCCGCATCCGCATGCCGATGACCCCCATGCCGCCCCGGTGGAGGGGCCGGACGGACTGCTCGGCGAACCGGAGGGACCGCCCGTTCTTTGTCGTGAGGATGAGCTCCCGGCTCCCGTCGGTCACCTTCACGTCCACGAGCTCGTCCCCCTCCCGGAGGGTGAGGGCGTTTAAGCCCGTGGTCCGGGGGCGGGAGAACTCGGCGAGGGGGATCTTGATGACCTTCCCCTGCCTCGTGGAAAAGATGACGAAGTGCTCGTCCGAGAACCCCCGGACCGGGATAACGTTCGTCACCTTCTCGTCCTGGAGGTTGAGGAGGTTCACGATGGGCTTCCCCTTCGCCGTCCGGGCCGCCTCGGGGATGTCGTACACCTTCAGCCAGAAGACCCGCCCGAGGTTCGTGAAACAGAGGAGGTAGTCCAGCATGTTCGCGGTGAAGGCGTCCTCCACCACGTCCTCCTCCTTCGTCGCCATGCCCATGATCCCCCGGCCGCCCCGGTGCTGCTTCCGGTAGGTCTCGAGGGCCATCCGTTTTATGTAGTTCTCGGAGGTGAGGGAGATGAACATCGGCTTATCCTCGATGAGGTCCTCCTTCGTGAGATCCTCGGCCTCCCCCCTGATCCGGGTCCGGCGCTTGTCCCCGAACTTCTGCCCGATCTCCACCATCTCCTTCCGGATCTCGGTGCGGATGTGGGCATCGTCCGAGAGGATCTCCGAGAGCCGGAGGATCTCCTTCTCCCCCTCGGCATGCTCGTCCTCGATCTTCTTCCGTTCGAGGCCGGCCAGGGTACGCAGCTGCATCTTCAGGATGGCGTCGGCCTGCACCCCGTCGAGGGCGAACTGTGCCGTGAGGGCCTCCTTCGCCCTCTCGGCCGACTCGGCCGCCCTGATGGTGGCGATGACCGCGTCGATGGCACTGAGGGCGAGGAGGAGCCCCTTGAGGATGTGGACCCGTTCCTCGGTCTTCCGAAGCTCGAACTGGGTCCGCCTCCGGACCATGAGCATCCGGTGCTGGACGAACTCCCTGAGGAGGTCGAGGAGGGAGAGGACCTTCGGCTGCCCGTCCACGATGGCATAGTGGATGATCCCGTAGCTCGTCTCCAGGGAGGTATGCTTGTAGAGCTGGTTCAGCACCACGGCGGGCATGGAGCCCTTCCGGAGCTCCACGACGACCCGGATCCCGTCCTTGTCGGACTCGTCCCGGATGTCCGAGACCCCGTCGATCTTTTTCTCCTTGACGAGGCCGGCGATCTCCTCAACGAGCCGGGCCTTGTTCACCTGGAAGGGGACCTCGGTGATGAGGATGGCCGGGGTCTTCTCCTCGTCGCTGATCTCGGCGACGCCCCGGCAGACACACCTCCCCCGGCCGGTGACGTACGCCTCGCGGATCCCCGAGGTGCCCATGATGATGCCGCCCGTCGGGAAGTCGGGGGCGGGGAGGATCCGGGTGAGCTCCTCCACGGGGACGCCCGGGTTGTCCAGGTACGCGGTGACCGCCCGGCAGGCCTCCCCCAGGTTGTGGGGGAGCATGTTCGTGGCCATCCCCACGGCGATGCCCGAGGAGCCGTTCACGAGGAGGTTCGGGATCTTGCTCGGGAGGACGAGGGGCTCCTTCAGGGACTCGTCGAAGTTCGGGGCGAAGGGCACCGTCTCCTTCTCGAGGTCCTGGAGGAGCTCCTCGGCGGCCTTCGTGAGCCGGACCTCGGTGTACCGCATGGCGGCGGCGGCATCCCCGTCGATGGACCCGAAGTTCCCCTGGCCGTCCACGAGGGGCATCCGGTACGAGAAGTCCTGCGCCATCTTCACGAGGGTGTCGTAGATGGACGCGTCCCCGTGGGGGTGGAACTTGCCCATCACGTCCCCGACGATACGGGCCGACTTCTTGTACGGCTTGTCGCTCGTGTTGCCCATCTCCCACATGCCAAAGAGAGTGCGCCGGTGGACGGGCTTCAGGCCGTCCCGGACATCGGGGATGGCCCGGCCGATGATGACGGACATGGCGTAGTCGATGTACGAGACCCGCATCTCGTCCTCGATCTTCACCGGCACCCGGCGGTCAGATATCAAGGTTTGTCACCTCCTTCGCGTGCCGGCGGATGAAGTCCCGCCGTGCGGTCACATCCTCGCCCATGAGCTTTGAGAAGATCTCGGCGGCGTACGCGGCGTCGTCGATGGTCACCTGCTTCAGGGTCCGGTGGGCGGGGTCCATGGTGGTGGCCCAGAGCTGCGAGGCATTCATCTCCCCGAGACCCTTGTACCGCTGGACGGAGGTGCCCTTCTCCCCCAGCTCGGCGAGGGCCTTCTTCATCTCCTCCTCCTTGTAGAAGTACCGCTCCTGCTTCCCCTTCGCCACCCGGAAGAGGGGCGGCTGTGCGATGTACACGTAGCCCTTCTCGATGAGGGCCCGCATCTCGTTGAAGAAGAAGGTGAGGAGGAGGGTCCGGATGTGGGCACCGTCCACGTCGGCATCGGTCATGAGGACGATGCTGTGGTACCGGCTCTTCTCGGGGTCGAACTCCTCCTTGATGCCCGTGCCGATGGCTGCAATCAGGGTCTGGATCTCGGCGTTCTTGAGCATCCTCTCCTCGGTGGCCTTCTCGACGTTCAGGATCTTCCCCCTCAAGGGAAGGATGGCCTGGAACCGCCGGTCCCGGCCCTGCTTCGCCGATCCCCCTGCGCTGTCCCCCTCCACGATGAAGAGCTCGCTCTTCTCCGGCGCCCGCTCCGAGCAGTCGGCGAGCTTCCCGGGGAGGCCGGCTGACTCGAGGGAGGACTTCCGGCGGGCCAGGTCCCGGGCATTCCGGGCCGCCTCCCGGGCCCTCGCGGCGAGGAGCCCCTTCTCCACCACGGCGGCGATGGCCTTCGGGTGCTCGTCGAAGTACTCGGCAAGGCAGGTATAGACGAGGGAGTCCACGATCCCCCGGACCGCCGAGTTCCCGAGGCGCATCTTCGTCTGCCCCTCGAACTGGGGGTGGGCGAGCTTCAGGCTGATGACCGCGGTGAGCCCCTCCCGGACGTCATCCCCCTTGAGGGGCGGGTCGCTGTTCCGGAAGAGGTTCGCCCGCTTCCCCGCCATGTTGATGGCCCGGGTGATGGCAGACCGGAATCCCTCCAGGTGGGTGCCCCCCTCCCTCGTGTTCACGCTGTTCACGTATGAGAAGACCGTCTCGGAGAAGCCCTTTGTGTACTGGAAGGCGATCTCGGCCTCGAGGCCCTGCTCCGGGTCTTTCCCGGTGAGGAATATGACCTCCTCGTGGATCTTCTCGGCCTCCCCCACGAGGTGGGCGACGTACTCGGCGATTCCGCCCCGGTAGCAGAAGGTCTCGCCCCCCCCGTCACCGTTCCGCTCGTCGGTGATCCGGAAGGTCACCCCCCGGTTCAGGAAGGCGAGCTCCCGGAGCCGGTGGGAGAGGATCTCGTAGTCGAAGATGACCGTCTCGAAGATGGTGGGATCGGGGAGGAAGGTGATGATGGTCCCCGTGAGGGGGAGGGGTGCCGCGAGGAGGAAAGCCTGGGGCTCGGTGATCCCCGTATCGAAGGGTGGATCGGTCTTCCCGTACCGGCGCTCGTACCGGGCCCGGAGGTCCGGGAGGGACTCCTTCTGCCGCTGGAGCCCCCTCGTCATGATCCCCCGCTCGAACTCCATGGTGTACCGGTTCCCGTTCCGGAAGACCTGCACGGCGAGCTTCTGGGAGAGGGCGTTCACCACGTGGACCCCGACGCCGTGGAGGCCGCCCGAGACCTGGTAGGTCGCCTTGTCGAACTTCCCGCCGGCATGGAGGATGGTCATGACGACCTCGAGGGCGGACTTCCCGTACACGGGCATGGTGTCCACCGGGATGCCCCGGCCGTTATCCTCCACCGAGACCGAGCCGTCCGGGTGGATGGTCACGAGGATCCCGGTGCAGTAACCTGCGAGGGCCTCGTCCACGGAGTTATCCACGACCTCGTACACGAGGTGGTGGAGGCCCCGGGTATCGGTGGAGCCGATGTACATCGCCGGCCGCTTCCGGACCGGCTCCAGGCCCTCGAGGACGGTGATGGCAGAGGCGTCGTAGGTCTCGCTCATGCCTCACCTCCCCGGAAAAGAGGGTGGTCTATCAGGGTCCCCCGGAGATGCTGCATTACTTATTATTGGATTCCGGGGCTTATAATAGTGCTTTCACGTCGGGCCGGAGGGGTCCCGTAGGCCTCGGGGGCCCTCTACCCCAGACCGCTCAAGGAGGTTCTGACGAAGGTCGGTTTCTGATGAAGGTCGGGTTCTGAAGAAACCTCGCTCGCGACTTCGTCGCTCGAAGTCGGTTTCTGAAGAAACCTCCCATCGCACCCCGACTGATGTCGGGTTGCTCCAGCTCGGGTTCTGATGAACCCTCGCTCACTCGTACTCGCCCACGTCGGGGTCCTTGATCC
>JAJRCS010000123.1 GCA_028678815.1 Methanomicrobiales archaeon
CGGAGCTGCGGGAGATCGTTACTTCGCGACTGCCGCCGCCTGCTGAGCCCCCCGCCTGCCGAGGATCGACTGGATGTACACCCCGAGGATGGCCATGAGGAGCCCTCCCACCACGCAGAGGGTGATGAACTGGGAGCCCTGGCTCGGGGTGTACGGGAAGGTGAGGAGGTTCGAGACCGAGAGGGTATAGACGCTCGCCCCGTAGGCGATGAGGCCGATGGCGACCACGAAGAAGGGGAGGACCACCACCCTCGGGAGGGAGGCGGGGTCGTTCATCCAGGCGTCGATGACCTTCCCGATGGCGACGATGAGGGCCGAGGCCGTGAACCAGCCGAGGGACCCGTAGAGGAAGGAGATGAGATAGAGAAAGATCCCCATGGTGAACTCGGAGGTGTAGTTCTCGAAGACCGCGGCCGAGCCGAGGACGATCCCGATGATGGCGAGGACGATGGCCGAGACCGAGGTGACGAAGGAGAACCGGCCCTTCTCGAGGGATGACCGGAGGGAGGAGACACCCTCCCCGAAGATCTCGTCGATCCCGAAGACCCGGAAGAGGATGTAGGTGCCGACCACCCCGAGGACGATGACCGTCGCGCCCTCGGGGTACCCCATGAGGGTCGCCACGGCAAAGAGGAGCATGGCGAGGCCGATGGGGACGAGGAAGACCCTTGAGACCTTCGGGTCATCAATGAGCTTCTTGATGGTATAGTACGAGGACTCGAGGTTGGGCATCTGGGAGACGATGACCCGGCTGACGCTTGCCACCGGGATCCGGGACTGGATGATGGGGAGGATGAACTCGTCCTCCGCCCCGTCGGAGACGAGGATGCATGAGCTGGTGCCCGTGAGACGGATCACCTGCTCGAGGTCTGCCGCCATCTTCCGGTCCCCCTCCAGCATGTCGGTGTGGTTCCCGGCGAGGACCACGATGGCGGCCTGCTCCCCCTTCCGGACCAGGTCGTCGTAGATCCGGATCCCCTGGAAGATGGCGTTCACGTCCGAGTCTTCCGGGTCGGCGAGGGCGAGGGCCGTCGCGGCCGCGAGGGCCGCCTCCCTCCCGATGAACGGGCTTTCCACCTTTGCCTTGTACCCGATGTCATCGTCCCGGTCCACGCAGAGGACCAGGGTCTTTCTCTCCTGCATTCCTTATAACTGGTCGTCGCGGAAGCTATATATCCTTATATGCGGCCGTGGGGCCGGTTCGGAAAAAGGGGAATGGAGGGATGATTAAATGAGCTTTGAGCGCTGGAGGAGGAGGATATCGTCGGTGGTGAGCTTCTCGCCGCCCCGGAAGAGGTTGTAGATCCGCTCGGCCTCCTTCCTCACCGTCTTCTGCTCCTTCGTGACCTTGGCCTTCTGGGTCTTCTTCCGGAGGCCGCTTATCACCTTGTCGAAGTCCCGGAGCTCCTTCTGGCAGGCGATGAAGAACTTGTGCTCGGCGTCGGCCGCCTCCTGGGCCTCCACGAACTGCCGGTGGACCTCGTCGGCCGCCTCCCGGGACTTGTCGGCCTTCTTGTAGCACTCCACCATGGCGTCGTGGTGCTTCTGGGCGAGATCGGCCATCTCCGTCACCTTGGCATGGATGTCCGAGGCCTGCTTCCGGAAGTCGCGGGCCTGGGTGAGCTTGGTCCGGATCTCCTTGTTCTGCTCGAGCTCGGCCTCCTGCTCCTTGATGGACTCCTTCATCTGCTTGATCTTCTCGATGAGCTCCCGTTCCTTGTCCGTGGTGAAGACCTCGGTCTGCTGCCTGAACTCGAGGAACTCCACCTGCTTCTGGAGCTCCTTCAGGCCCCGGTTCCGGATGTTCCCGTGCTCCTTCTTGTAGGCCTCGATCTCCTCGAAGTGCTCGTTGGCCTTCTTGTTGAGATCGTTCCGCTGCTCCTTTAAGGCCTGGACCTCGTTGTTGTACTTGTCCCGGAGCTCCTTGTTCTGCTGGGCCTCCTCCACGAACCCCCGGGTCTGGCCGTTCAGGGCGTTTCGCTCGCCGGCGAACTTGCTCGCCTGGGCGTTCAGCTCGTTCCTCCGGTTCTTGTGCTGCTCGGATTCTGCCAGGGTTTTCTTCCTCTTCTCGATGAGATCGTTCAACATCTGCCTTCATTCCTCAACGTTCGGTACCGGTTCTCTACCCCTCCGCAGGGACCGGTCGCGTGGTCCTCCGTGGACACACGGGTAACAGGGAGCATACCGTGAGAAGAGCGCAATCGGCACGGACGGTCTCGGGGCAGCCGTCCCTCCGAAGTTCATCTGGCGGTACATGTGTTCAACTCCCGTTCCCATGGTGCGAGGACCCCTTCCTGCACCGAGAACCTGGCAGCATACGCGGAAAAACTCGGTATCGCGCCAGGGGCTCTGTATATTCAAAGGGTACTTTAGATTCTTAAGGATTTCGAAGAGAAAAGGGGGATTTGGAGTTTCAGATGAAGTCGATGAGGCCACCGCTCTTCCGGTCCCCGCGCGCGGGGGTGAGTTCCCGGGCGGCGGCCGCCACCTTCTGCGGGGCGGCGGTGTGGGTGACCTTTGCCGCGGTGTCGGCATAGGGCCCGAGGACCTGGGCGGAGCGGACACCGGTCATGATGGCCATGACCCGGACCTTGCCCTCGAATTCGTTCCGGATCCGGGCGCCCCAGATGACGTCAGCGTGGGGGTCGAGCTCGTAGGTGAGGGACGAGGCGATCTCCTCGGCATCGGCGAGGGTGAGATCGTTCCCGCCGGTGATGTGGATGAGGGATCCCGTGGCGCCCCGGTAGTCGATGTCCAGGAGCGGGTGGTTCAGGCACTCGTGGACCACGGACTCGGCCTTGTTCTGCTGCTTGGACTCGCCCACGAGCATGACCGCGACGCCGCCCTTGGACATGATGGCCCGGACGTCGGCATAGTCGAGCTGGATGAGGGACGGCTCGGTGATGGTCTCGGAGATCCCCTTGACGGTCTCGGCGATGAGCTGGTCCATGACCGAGAAGGCCTGCCCGATGGGAAGGTTCGGCACATAGGAGAGGAGACGGTTGTTGTCAAGGACGATGACCGAGTCGGCCGCCTTGGAGAGCCCCTCAAGCCCTTCCTCGGCCCGGAGGAGGCGTGCCTTCTCCACCTGGAAGGGGTAGGATACCATGCCCACCACGATGGCGCCCTGGTCCTTTGCGATCTGGGCGACCACGGGTGCCGAGCCGGTACCGGTACCGCCACCCATGCCTGCGGTGACAAAGACGAGGTCCGCCGACTCCATGAGGCTCTCGAGGGTCGGGCGGGCCATCTCGGCGGCGCGCTTCCCGATGTCGGGGTACCCGCCTGCACCGAGCCCCTTTGTCAGGGACTTCCCGATGAGGACGCGCTTCCCCGCCTGGATCATGTCCAGGTGCTGCTTGTCGGTGTTGATGGCGATGGTCTCGGCGCCCTGTATCCCCATGTGGTAGAGCCGGTTCACGGTGTTGTTCCCTGCACCGCCGCACCCGACCACGAGGATCCTGGGGGCCCCGATGAAGTCATCAGCCTCGGTTGCCTTGGTATCGGTCTTCTCGAGTTCTGCATTCTTTACGGCTTCATCAATCAGGCTCTGCATACCATTACCTCCTAGACATTGAATGAAACCTGGTCGCTCTCCTTGATGATCCGGTTTCCATGCTTCTCCACGAACTCCCTGACCGCGTAGCGGACGGCCTCGGAGATGGTGGGGAACTCGCCTGCTGAAACGAGACGTTCGAGCATGTCAACCTGTTGCTTTGGTAAGCGGATGGTGACCCGTTCCATTTTCATCACGTTCTGACACTTGGCTGCTTTGTGTCTGCTTTGTGTCAGACATCTGTGCTACAATTGTCCGTCAAGCGGATAAAGAACTGATTTACCTGGGAGTATTTATACTTTCTCTTTGGAGATCCTTTCCGTTTCATAATTCTTTTAAGTTAGTATTTTCAAATACTTCCCGTTTAGGGAAGTTTCCTTCCCATCAGGGAAGGTTGTCTTCCCGTTTAGGGAAGTTTCCTTCCCGTTAGGGAAGGTTGTCTTCCCGTTCAGGTGGAGACCCATGGAAAAGGAGATTCCCGGAAGGGTTGTTCATGGAGGCACACTCCTCTGGCACCGGAAGCACTCGGATCGGCCCCTCCTGGACTTCTCCGCGAACCTGAATCCCTTCCCGCCGGAGATCCCCTGGAACCCCGATCCCTCCACCCTCTCCTCCTACCCCGACGACCGGTACGAGGCCCTCCGGGAGGCCATAGCACGGACCTTCCACCGGAGGCCGGGGGAGATCGCCGTGGGGAACGGCTCCATGGAGATCATCCGGGTCTTCTGCCAGGCCACCCTCTCCCCTGGCGACGGGTTCTTCCTGGATCCCCCCACCTTCGGGGAGTACGAGCTCTCGGCCCGGATCACCGGTGCCCTGCCGGTGGAGGAACCCGGCCGCGCGCGGGTCAGGTTCCTCTGCAATCCCAACAACCCGACGGGGGCCCTCCTGCCAGCGGCCCGGGTCCGGGAGGACCTGCGGCAGGCCCGGAACAGCGGGGGGGTCCCGTCCCGAGGGGCCCCAACCCAGTCCCGAGGGGCCCCTATCCCCCCTGGACAGGAGGAGCCGCTTCGCGCATCCTCCCCCCGGGACAGCCCCGGCTCCTTCGGACCCGGGATCCTCTTCCTGGACGAGGCCTTCATCGAGCTCTCGGACCCCGCGGAGAGCCTCGTGGAGGAGGAAGACCCGTCCCTCTTCGTCCTCAGGTCCCTCACCAAGGCCTTTGCCGTCCCGGGCCTCCGGTTCGGGTACGGGTTCGGGGACCCGGATCTCATCGCCCGGATGGAGGTGCTCCGGCCGCCCTGGTCGGTGAACACCTTCGCCGAGGAGTTCGCCCTCCTCGCCTTCCGGCACTATGACCGGCTCGGGGAATCGAGGCAGAAGATCGCGAAGGAGCGGGAATGGCTCGAGGAGGGGCTCGGGGATCTCGGCCTCGCCCCGCTCCCCTCGTCGGTGAACTTCCTCCTCGTCCTCCTCGGGGAGCCGGCCTCCGACCTCGCCGCACGGCTCCTGGAAAAGGGCATCCTCGTCCGGGACTGCGCCTCCTTCGGCCTCCCGAATGCCATGCGGGTGGCGGTCCGGAACCGGGACGAGAACCGGCAGCTCCTCGAGGCTCTCTCCGCATGCTTGCCCTGTTCCTGGCGGGAGGGGAGGGGACCCGGCTCGGGCTGGGCGAGAAGCCCCTCGTGGATATCTGCGGAAGGCCCATGGTCGCCCGGGTCTTTGATGCCTTCGCCCTGGCCGGCCTCGATGTCATGGTGGTTGCATCCGGCCGGACCCCCATGACCCTGAACTACCTCCGGGCGCGGGGGATCCCCTTTTTCCGGGCAAGGGGGAGGGGATATGTGGAGGACATCGTGGAGGCGGTCTCCGAGCTCAACGAAACAGCGCCTCTCTTCACCACGGTTGCCGACATCCCCTGCCTCCGGCCGGATCATGTGACGGAGATCCTGGAGGCATACCTCGCCCAGGAGAAGCCGGC
>JAJRCS010000005.1 GCA_028678815.1 Methanomicrobiales archaeon
ACATGGAGCTCGTCCCCGAGCTTCCGGGACTCCTCCAGGTAGTAGATGTGCCCCGGGTGGAGGATGTCGAAGGTGCCGGTGGCCACCACCCGCCTCACTCCACCACCTCCAGGTTGAACGGCTGCCCGTCGGAGGTAAAGCACCGCCAGGACGTCTCCGCGAAGGGCGGCCCGAGGATGAGGTGGTACCTCCCGATGGCGGGGAAGAAGCGGAGGTCGGCATCAGAGGGGCGGAGGGCACCGGTGGGGTGGGAGTGGGCGCTGCCCGCGACGTGGGGATCGAGGGGCATGAGGTCGTACCTGAGGCTCGCGCTGCTCTCCGTGGAGGTGAAGGGGAGGAAGAGGAACTCCCGGATCACCCCGTCCTCCTCCCTGAGCACGGCGACGAACTCCCGGCCGTCCCCCTCCTCGTCCATCGCCCGGGCGGACTCGAGGAGCGCCTGGAGGAGGTCCCGCGCGATGCCCCGGATCTTCATGCCTGTTGTACTGGGACAGGTCTCCTCTTGAAGGATTCCCTGGCCCGGATCGGGAAATTCCTTTCCCTCTCCCCCGGGGTCTAGAACTCCCCGTCCTGTTCGAAGGAGCGGCCGAACCGGAGGGCCAGGTACGCCTTGTAGAGCTCCTTCCCCAGGTAGCCGGCATGGTCGAGCCGGGAGACCCTTCCCTCGGTGATGATGGTGTGGAGGACGTCCTCCCAGCGTTTCCCCCGGATGGCGATCCCGTCGTGGACCGCCACGATCTCGTCCCCCTCGATCCCGATCCGGAAGTTCCCGCACGGGTCGTAGGTCACCTCCCGGGGCATCTCCATCGCCTCCCCGGACCCCCCGTAGCCGAGGGGCGGTTCCCTCCTCCGGCGCTTCTCCTTGAGGACGAGGAGATCCAATCCGAGGTCCTTCGGGTACGGCCTCCCCCGGGTGAGGGCCATCATCTCCGTCGCCCTCCGCATCTCGGCGACCGAACCCCGGGTCTTGTCCGAGTGTTCGCTCGTGAAGATGACGGCGGCTCCGAGCTCCATGGCGATCCCGGCGAGGAGGGCGTTCGCCCCGATGGAGTCCGCGTCGAGGAGCTCCACCACGTTCCCCGCCCCGAAGAAGAGGGGCCTGCCATGGTCGCGGAACTTCGCGAGGGCCTCCGCAAAGCCGGATCCGACCGGCGGCAGGATGGGGTCCGCGACGAGGGCCCCGATCCCCGCCTTCTCCGCCGCCGCGATATTCTCCCCGAGGGTCCGCTCCCCGGGGATCACCACCGCCGCAGCCCCGGCCTTCGCCACGTCTGCCCCGACCACCGGGATATTCCCGTCGTAAAGGGAGAGTATGAGATCCGCCCGGCCGAGGGCCGCCCGGATGAGGGCCGGGTCCTGGGTATCGGCGGCGAGGGGGCCCTCGATCCCCCCGAGGGCCGCGAAGCACCGGGTGACGTCACCGGCTGTCGCGTCGAAGCCGAAGCCCAGGTCCACAATATCGGCCCCGTCCCGGAAGAGCCGCTCCACCTCCCCCCGGAGATCCTCCCTCCGGTGGGCGTCCATGATCTCGGCGAGGACCTTCATCCGGGACGTCCCCCCGATCTTCACCCCGCGGACGAGGAGATCCCAGGATGCCTCCTCCTCCCTCCGGGCGAGGTCCCCCGCCGCCTCCTCGGCCTTCCTCCGGGCGAGGAAGTCATCGGCCGGGACCGTCCGGGAGAGCTCCAGCTCCCCGAGGAGCGGGAGAACGAGGGGGAGGTCGGCGGCGTGGCGTGGCCCCCGGTAGACCGGGACGCCGGTCTCCCGCTCCACCCCCTCGAAGGAGGCGGTGCACATCCCGGAGACGAGGACCAGGTCATAGGTTCCCTCCCGGACGAGGGATGCGAGCTGCCCGGGCGTGAGGAAGGAGGCGATCTCCCCGGTCACCACCACCCTCGCATCGTACCCCTCTGCAGCCCTGCGCACCGTTTCGGCGGCAGCGCTGCCGGTGGGGAGGAGGATGCGCATAAGTGCGTTTAATATCCGTAAGGTGAAAAAATGATCCTGTTCATGCTCCGCTGCGACCTGCACGTCCACACGAACTTCTCCCGCGACGGGGAGAGCAGCATCGCGGAGATCCTCGCCCGGGCAGTGACGAAGAAGCTCGACGCGATCGCGGTCACCGACCATGACAGCTGCGAGGGGATCGGGCCGGCCGAGGCGGCCGGATCGGGGATCGTCATCATCCCGGGGGTCGAGGTCTCGACGAAGCAGGGGCACCTCATCGTCCTCGGCGTCCGGGAGCCCCTCCCGGCGGGCCGGCATATCATGGAGACCATCCGCCTCGCCCACGGCCTGGGGGCGGTAACCATCCTCCCCCACCCGTACCACATGTGGCGCCACGGCGTCGCCCGGAGGGTCCCGGAGAGCATCGGGGCCGTGGACGCGATAGAGGTCTTCAACAGCAGGTACATCGTCGGCTCGGCGAACCGGAAGGCCGCGAGGGTGGCACGGAAACTGAAGCTCCCGGCGGTGGGGGGGAGCGATGCCCACCATGCCCGGTTTATCGGGTTCGGCTACACCCTCATCGCCGCGGAGCCCGATGTCCCCTCCATCCTCGCCGCCATCCGGGAGGGGAAGACCGCGGCGGGGGGCAGGATGACACCGCTGCGCACCTACTCCCGGCAGTCCATCAAAAACGCCCTCCGGAGAATGAAGCGCCGGGTCCGGCCATGACGCTTATTCTCCATGGACCGATGGGCCGGGTCCGGCCATGAGGCTCGCCTTCCGGCTCGCCTACCTCGGGGATGGCTTCTTCGGGTCCCAGGTGCAGGCCGACCGGAGGACGGTGGAGGGGGAGGTTGCGGCCGCCTGCCTGAGGCTCGCCCTCTTCGGCGACTGGCGGGAGGCCCGGCTGGCCTTCGCCGGCCGGACCGACCGGGGGGTCCATGCCCGGGGCCAGGTCTTCGCCTTCGACACCGCCGAGCCGGACCGGGCGAGGTCCGCCCTGAACGTCCAGCTCCCCCGGGACTGCTGGTGCACGGGCGTTGCAGAGGTCCCCGTGGATTTCCACCCCCGGTACGATGCCCGCGCCCGGACGTACCGCTACTTCTTCCCGAAGTTCCCCCTTGACCGCGATGCCATGGCAGCGGCCGCCGGTCTCTTCACCGGAAGGCACGACTTCTCCCGCCTGGCCCGGGTCGAGGGGAAGGACCCCGTCCGGAACGTCCTCGCGGCGCGGGTTCTCGATGACCGGGGCTTCACCTGCCTCGAGGTGACCGCGGAGTCCTTCCTCTGGCAGATGGTCCGGGGCATGGCCGGTGCCCTCGCCGCCCTCGGGCAGGGGCAGCTGGGGGAGGACGGGCTGCGGGGGCTCCTGGACGGGTCCCCGGGGGAGCGCTTCCCCCCCGCCCCGTCGTCCGGCCTCGTCCTCTGGGAGGTGGACTGCGGCATCGCCTTCGCCCCCCTGGAGCGGAGCCCCCGGTCCACGGCCTTCATCTCCACGGTCCGGGGGCATCACGAGGTGATGGCCCGGATCACCACCCTCCTCGAAGAGGGGTAGGGAGCAGGGGCAGGGAGGGGCGGTCTTCAGACGAGAGCCCGGGTCTGCAGGTACTCGTACGTGCCCGTCCGGTCGTCCAGGTGCTGGAGGATGTAGTTATGCACCTCGACGTTCCCGTTATAGTCCTTCACGAGGGCATCGTACTGGGGCAGGAGCTGGTTGTACTCCGCGAACTTCCCCCGGGAGCGGAGGTCGCCCATCCTCGCCGAGAGGGCTTCGAGTTCCCGGGAGAGGGAGGCCGAGCGGTCATCGGTCCTCTCCAGGGCTCCCGTGATGGCCGCGGTCTCCAGGCACCTCCCGTAGAGCCGGGTACCGTTCGCCACCGGGATGACGAGGGGCTCGGAGGTGAGCTCCACCCCTCCCGCGAGGGGGCCCGGGTCGACCCCCACGAGGGAGAGGTTCGTGGCACCGATGTAGCCGTACCCCGTTCCCCGGTAATCGCACCGGTAGCCCTTCACCCCGAGGGCCATGTGGGTCTCCGGGGAGAAGTAGAAGAGGGCCACCGAGTACCCCTCCCGGGCGAGGAGGCCGGCGAGGAGGAGGGCCTTGTCATCGCAGTCCCCCTTCCCGTCCACGTAGGTCTCCACGGGGAACTTCGGGGCCGTGAGGGTCCCGTCGGTCTCGTACGGGATGGACTGGACGGCGGCCGCCATGAGCTCGAGGTACTCGTCGTCGTCGAGGGAGCTCCCCTCCCGGATCCCCCGGAAGGCCCCGGCCAGCTCCCGGTAGAATTCCTCCAGGTCCGGGTCCTCCAGGAAGGAGAGGTAGTAGGCAGGGATGAAGATCTCGTCAGGGATCTCGTGGGAGAGGATCGCCTGCTTCTGGGCTCGCTGTGCCCCGTAGTAGACCGTTCCGTTCACCGGGATCGTGACCGCCCGGGGCTCCCCCCCGAAGCTGAAGCCCAGTTCTATGTCCCGGTAATTGCCGCCCGAGACCTCGACCGGCTGGATAACGGGGTAGACAGCGTCCGGCCGCGCGGCGAGGAGGAGATATCCCCCCGCGATGAGGACAAGGATCACTGATGCGATGATGATCAGCCTTCCCAGTAAGAGCTTCCTCGGCATGGTGGTCCGGGCCGGTTCCCCTCGGCCCTGATGAGTACTCGTCCGGGAGCCACTTGAACCTAGCTCGGGATGGGGGGACCGGCAGGCATATATATGCCCCCCGGGGAAAGTCTCGTGTGGACCCGCCCCGCGTGCGGCTCCAGGTCGGTATGGTGGATCTGCGGGACATCCCCGAGGGGACCCGGTGGCAGATAGCCACGAGGATCCTCTCCTCCCTCCCGGTCATGTACGACATGGCCTTCCGGGAGGCTGTGGGCAAGAACTACGATGAGCTCGAGTACCGGGTCTGGCTGGAGCTCGGGAAGGAGGCCATGGATATCGCGAAGGCCTTCCACCTCCCGGTTTCCACCGCCGCGGAACTCGCCGGTGATCTCCGGCTCATCACCAGGATCCTCTTCGGTGCCGAGTTTCGCTACGAAGTCCTCGAGATCTCGGAAAACCGGGCTACGCTGCTTACGAAGACCTGCCCTTTCCTGGGGAGCGCGTATGAGTACGGCGGCACGCCAAGATACCTCTTCCCCAAGTGCCTCGCCTTCTCCGTCGCGGTGGTGGAGATCCTGAACCCGAAGTTCACCGCCCGGTTTGTCCGCTCCCTCTGCATGGCGGACCGCACCTGCGAGATGTCCGTTCTCACGAAGGAGGAGGCAGAGAAGCTCGGCGGGAGCGGGACGAAGGGGTGAAGAGCTCGCTTCAGGAGTCCCGAGGAACCCTTCCCCCGGGACCCCTCGGACTGCGTCCTAAGGGAGCCCCGAGGAACCCTTCCCCCGGGACCCCTCGGACTGCGTCCTCGGGGATCCCGAGGGAGGCGAGCTGCTCCTTCGTTGGCCGGCCCTCCGCGTCCCAGCCCCGGGCCCGGTAGTACTCGGAAAGAAGAGGCTCCCTTCT
>JAJRCS010000119.1 GCA_028678815.1 Methanomicrobiales archaeon
CGCGTAGAAGGGGGCCATCCCCTCCCCCATCACCCCGAGGACGAGGGCCGCCTGGGCAATGACGGGCACCGCCGTGGTGAGGCTCGTCCCCAGCGCGATCATCGAGAGGGTGCCCGCCGTCGCCGCGACGATGGCCGCGCCCCCGAAGAGGGGCACGGTGGCGCAGAGAGCGACGATGCCGTACTGGTAGGCCGCGTTCTGGACATGCCTGCTCTTCACCGCGGCGACTATGCCCACGTTGCAGATCCCGACGAGGGAGACGAAGAGGGTGAAGTCGAAGAGGTCCCCGGTCACCATGGCCCCCATGCAGGCGAGGCCGCAGGCGATGGACATGAACCGCCGGAACCGGAGCTCCCCGGCCGCCGAGTCCTTGCTGAAGTAGGCGTCCTCCCCGAAGAGGATCTCCACCTGCCGCTCGGGCCGGCTCACGATGGCAAGGAGCGTGAAGAGGAGGGCGAGGAGGAAGAGCACGGTGGTGTAGGGCGAGAAGTAGATGACGATGTCCCCGAACTCCAGGAAGAAGAGGGGCGCCCCCCCGATGCTATTCATGCGGCTTCCCCCACATGGTCCCCACGAGGGACATCTTCGCCGTCACCTTCAGGAGGATCCCGCCGCCCGCCCCCATGACGGCGAGCCACCAGTACTCCGGGAGGAACATGAAGACAAAGAAGGAGGCGACCCAGATGGCCCAGGAGACCCCGGCCGCCGCCTCCATGAGGGAGAAGTTCTCCCGGTGCCCCTTTGCCATGAAGAAGAAGATGAGGCCGAGGCCGGCGACACCCCCTCCCGTGAAGCCGGAGAGGATGATCCCGTAGACCACGAGGATCACCGCGATGATGACGGGGGCATGCCCGAGCTCGATGACCTCGATGGGGAGCCGGCCCTCGGGCTTCTCCCGGAGCCCCTCCTTGAGGAGGTAGATCTGGGAGAGGGCCAGGAGCTCGGCGATCCCGACGACCAGGCCGGGGAGCACCAGGGCCTCGGCAAGGTCGGTCCCGAGCAGGGCGATGATCCCGAGGGAGGGGATCTCCACGAGGTCGATGAGGAGGAGCCGGTGCAGGTCGTCCCGCTCCCGCGAGAGGGCGAGGAAGGCGATGACGGCGCAGGCAAGGACGACGAGCATCCCGGTGGAGTAGAGGTTCCAGGCCCCGGGGTCCCACATCTCAGATCCCCTTCCTGAAGAGGTACGACCCGATGGCAAAGGCGATGAAGAGGATGGTGGGCTCCACCACGGTGTCGAGGCCCCTCGTGTTGTACAGGATCTCGTCCAGGATCCCCCCGGGGTGGGCGACGATGGTCGTGCCCGCGTGGAGGGTGGTGTCCGCGAGCCACCAGGAGAAGGGGGTGAGGTAGGTGGTCACGTACCCTGCCGTCGGCGAGTTCCCGGGATACTGCATGCTGATGTTCGCCTGCGTGAAGGGCGGTCCCCCGCGGTCATAGGGATCGAGGGGCGAGTCACGGTTGATGGTCTTCGGGTAGAGCTGCTTCTCGGCGTACGGGAGGGGGAGAAGGAGGATCCCGGCGAGGAAGAGGAGGGCGCAGGCTCCGGCAAAGACCGGCATCAGGTTCTCGAAGTCCTGGAGGAACCGCGAGATCCGGCCGATGATCATGGAATCCCCCTCTTCTCCATGACCCGGACGAAGACAAAGGTCGTGATGACGGAGACACCGGCGAAGGTGAAGAGGGCGAGGGCCTCGTCGTACGAGAGCATGACGAGGAGGAGGCCGAAGCCGGGGATCTCGAGGTTGATGAGCCGGGTCAGGTAGTCCTTATCCCGGGGGAAGGCGGAGGCGATGGTCCCGATGACGAGGAGGGCGAGCCCCAGCAGGTACTCAGGCGTCACGAGCCCGCCTCCTGCAGACCATGAGGGTGAAGATGGTGCCGAGGGGGGCGATCAGGGCCGCCGCGGCGGCGACGTCCACGTAGCCCCGGTCCACGATGAAGGGGAAGATCCCCGCGGCGAGGAGAGAAAGGGAGATGAGCTTGTCGAAGGGGTCCCGGTAGATCGCCGTTGTCACTCCTCCCAGGAGGGTGATGAACCCGAAGAGGATGGCATAGAGCTCATTCATGCTTCCGGATCCCCCCCGACCAGGTGGAGGCGATGGCATTGGACTCAAGCGTGCTCCCCACGAAGTAGGCCGCGCAGGCGAGGATGGTGAGGGGGTGGGGGAGGAGGAGCATGAGGGAGCCGGTGATGGCGAAGGAGACCACGTTTAAGTACGGGAGCTTCCGCATGGTGTTCCTCTCGGCGACCACCCGCACCGCCTCGAGGGCCGCGATGATCGCGACCACGGCAAGGGCTATCATGCCGAGCGCCACCTCCAGAGGGTCGCGAGGAGCCGGCTCGCATGGACGTGGGAGAGCCCCTGGATGGTCAGGATGGCGATGACCATCCCGGCGATGAAGTCCGTCGCAAGGAACCCTATCTGCGTGAAGGCGTACACGATGAAGGTGGCGGTGATGCACCCCGTTGTCCCGGCGTAGCCGGGGTCGTAGCAGATCCGGTTCCCGATGTACACGAGGAGGGCCATGACGAGCCCGCCCGGGATGCCGGCCGCGTACACGGCGCAGGAGGCGAGGAGGGTCCCCGCCGAGGCATCCGGCGAGGAGACGATGTTCCCCAGCATGTACCCGCCGTGGAGGGCCCCGCCCCCCTTCTCCACCTCCTGCGCGATGGCCGTGGCTCCGGAGACACCGCCCTCCTTCGGCAATCCGAAGAATACATCTATGGTGACAAAATTGAGCCAGCAGACGCCTGCCGCAATCAGGACCCGGAGTCCCTCGGCGAGCATGACGTAAAACTCCAACATGCAGAGATGGACAATAGGTCCTTAAAATGGTTTTCGATCCTGAAATTTCCGTTGTTATGGGGTATTTTTTCCGGTTCTGGCACGCGCCGCCGGCCAATGCGGTGAACCGGACCTCATAATGGCAGGAAGGCCCGAGCCCGGCCCTCCCCTGGAGGGTATTTCCTTCGGCACAGGCCGAGCAGAACTGGTCGTTCACCTTGGCGTGATCCTCCCGGGTCCTACCCGTCCCCATCCTCCCCTGCCATGAAGTGAGGGAGGCACGGCAGGGGACCCAGGCGGGGGCTGTTCTCCCTCCACCGGACATAAAACGCGGCGTGGGCCTCTGCGGATCCTGCTCCATCGACCCGGACGGGTTCCAGGTCTGCCGGGAGGGCATGGTCTTCCGGGGAGATGGGCTGGCCGGCACCAGGTTCGGGGAAGTACACCAGGGACGCGAGGGGCAGGCGACGTTACTAAGTGGACAACCCCAGGTAACCAGCCGGATGGATCCCCCGGTACAGCCCCTTCTCCGCCGGCCTCCCCTTCGCGTCACAATTGAGAAAAATACCGGTTTTATACTTTCCAAAGGCTTTTCATGCCCATTTTGGGTCAGAATCTTTATCAACGCAGGCACTCCATGCTCACTCATCGGGCCATGAAGCTGAAGGTCACCATCGACGAACTCATCACGGACCGGCTGCGTGCAAAGGGCGTCGAGTTCAACATCGGAAGGGTCATCGAGGCCTGGGAGGAGGACCCCGGGCCCACCCCGATGCCCGGTATCGCCACCCTCCGCTCCTGGGACCGGGCCCTCCTCACGAAGTACCACCCCTTTTACCTTCCCTTCTGCGACCTCTGCTGCCTCTGCACCATGGGGAAGTGTGACCTCTCCGGCGGGAAACGGGGCGCCTGCGGTATCGGCATGGCCGCGCAGCAGTCCCGGATCGTCCTCCTCGCCGCCACCATGGGGGCCGCCACCCACGCGGGCCACCTGCGGCACCTCCTCGGGGATCTCGTCGACCGGTTCGGGCGTGACCAAACCCTCGATCTCGGTTCCTCGGTGCTCCTCGAGGCCCCCCATGCCCGGCTCGTGACGGGTATCAAGCCGAAGACCCTCGGCGACCTCGAGGAGATCGCGGCCTACTGCGAGGAGGAGATCACCCAGCTCCTCTCCTGCTGCCACACGGGGCAGGAGGGTGACCCCCTGGACCTCGAGTCCAAGGTCCTCCATGCCGGGATGATCGACCACGTCGCCCTCGAGGGGAGCGACCTCGCCCAGATCTCGGCCTACTCCTTCCCGAAGGGGGACGCGGAGGCGCCCCTCGTCGAGTGCGGGCCGGGATGCCTCGCGCCGGGGAAACCGGTCATCCTCGTCATCGGGCACAACGTCCCGCCCGCCATCGCCATCGCCGATGAGATGCATGAGCGGGGACTGGACGATAAGATCGAGGTCTGCGGGATCTGCTGCACAGCCCTCGACCTCACCCGGTACAACGCCAGGGCAAAGATCATCGGCGCCCTCTCCCAGCAGCTCAGGTTCATCCGGTCCGGTGTTGCTGATGTCATCGTGGTGGACGAGCAGTGCATCCGGAACGACGTGCTGCAGGAGGCGATGAAGACGGGGGCGCCCCTCATCGTCACGAACGCGAAGAACCTCCAGGGGCTTCCCGACCGGACGAAGGATGATCCCGACGGGATCGTCCGGGCTCTCGCGGAGGGGAAGGAACCGGGAGCAGCCATCCTCGATCCCGACAAGGCCGGGGAGGTGGCCGTCCGGGTGGCCATGGAGATCGCCCCGATCCGGAAGGCAACGGCGGGACTCCCTGACAGGGCCGCAATCCTCGAGGCAGCGAAGGCCTGCACCGGCTGTTTCAGCTGCATGAGGGCCTGCCCGAACGACCGGGAGATCACGGCTGCCGTCACCGCGGCGGCGGAGGGAGACCTCGCCCCCCTCGCGGCCCTCTACGACGCCTGTATCGGGTGCGACCGGTGCGGGGGCGCCTGCCCCGCCGGGCTTGACCCCCACGACCTCATCGCCGGGGCCTACCGTTCCCTTTTCCCCGCTGAGCGGTACCACATACGGGCTGGTCGCGGGCCCATCCAGGACACCGAGATACGGGCCGTCGGGGGCCCCATCGTCATGGGCGAGATCCCGGGGGTCGTCGCCACCATCGGATGCTCCAACTACCCGGGCAGCTGGAACGACGTCGGGTCTATGGCCGAGGAGTTCCTGAAGAGGCGGTACATCGTGGTGACCTCGGGGTGCACCGCCATCTCCATCGGGATGTACCGGAACGAACAGGGGGAAGGGCTCTACGACCTCTACCCCGGAAGATTCGATGCCGGCGGCCTCGTGAACGTGGGTTCCTGCGTCTCCAATGCCCACATCTCCGGCGCGGCGATCAAAATCGCAAACATCTTTGCTAAAAGGAAGCTTAACTCGAACTACGAGGAGATAGCCGACTACGTCCACCACCGGGTGGGAGCGGTCGGCATCGCCTGGGGCGCCATGTCCCAGAAGGCGGCTGCCATAGCGGCCGGGTTCTGGCGACTCGGCATCCCGGTCATCGCCGGGCCCCACGGGGCGAAGTACCGGCGGATGCTCCTCGGGAGAAGGGACCGGGAGGAGGACTGGTTCGTCCTGGATGCACGGAGCGGGGAGCGGGTCTACGCGGGCCCGGTCCCCGAGCACCTCTTCACCGTGGCGGAGACAAGGGAGGAGGCCATGGTGCTCGTCCCCAAGCTCTGCATGCGCCCGAACGATACCGTGAAGGGGCGGTCCATCAAGCTGAACCACTACCTCGATCTCCACCGGCGGTACTTCGGGGGGATGCCCGAGGACCTCCCGCTCCTCGTCCGGACGAAGTCAGACATCCCCATCACCATGAAGGACGAGGTGGTCCGGTTCCTCGCTGCGGCTGGCTGGAAGGAGAGCGACCGGCCCATCCCGGATCCCACCCTGCTCCCGCGAATCGTGAAGAGGGGAGGGAAGCCGGCGTGAAGGGCGAGGCCTGGCTCCGGGCCGAGAACCCGGCGACCGTCAGGGCTGCCCTTCTCGAAAAGCCACCGGTTGCCGCGAAGCTCCTGAGGAGGGCGAAGAGCCCGGTCATCATCCTCGGCCATGAGGCATCGGTCGCTGTCCTCGACGCGGTGGTCCGGATGGCCCGGGCCACGGGAGCCCCCGTGGTGGCCACGGGGGGGATATCGGCGGAGCTCGCCCGGAAGGGGTTCACCCCGTCCCTCGTCATGTCGGCCATGGAAGCGGGAGACCGGCTCCGTGACCCGTCGTGGGAGCCCGTACCGGGCCGGAGCCCGCCGGATTATGCCTTCTTCCTCGGGATCCCTTACTCCATCAGCTCGGTCATCGAGGCGGGCCTCGCCTCCTTTGCCCGGGGCCACCTGAGGATGGTCTCCCTCGACCGGCTCTTCCACCCGCACTGCGATCTCTCCCTCCCGAACCAGACCCGCGAAGAGTGGGAGGCAATGCTTGCTGCCATCGCCCGGGAGGTGGAGAAGGGATGAAGGCCGAGGGCATGTTCTCGGACATCCCCGTGGACGTCGGGGTCGTATACGAGGGGGAGCGCGTCCGGAAGGAGCAGATGCACGCGGAGTTCGGCGGCCCCCATGTGGCGGACAAGTACGAGATCCTGGAGGTGAGGCCACCCGGCGAGGTAAAGGACGGGGAGATCACGGTCATCGGGCCTGACATCCCCGGGATACCGGAGGGATCGAGCCTCCCCTTCGGGACCGAGATAACGGTCTCGGGGGAGGGTCTGGAACCTGACATGGCCGCGGTCATGGAACGCCGTATCCATGACTTCTCCAACTGGATCGAGGGGTACATGCACCTGAACCAGCGGGACGCCATCTGGCTCCGGGTGGACAAGCGGTCGGTGAAGAAGGGGCTCACCTTCAAGCACATCGGCACTGTCCTCGCCAGGCTCCTGAAGAGCGCCATTCCCCTCATCGGGGCAGTGGAGGTGACCTTCATCACCGACCCCGCCGAGGTCAGCCGGCGCATCGGGAGGGCACGGATCGTCTTCGAGGAGCGGGATGCCCGGACGCGGGGGATGACCGATGAGGATGTCGGGGTCTTCTTCGGCTGCACCCTCTGCCAGTCCTTCGCCCCTTCCCATGTCTGCGTCATTACCCCCCAGCGGTACGCGAACTGCGGGGCCATCTCCTGGATCGACGGGCAGGCGGCATCCCGGGTGGACCCGAAGGGGCCGATCTTCGAGATCGGGAAGGGAGAGTGCATCGATGCAGGGACCGGGGAGTACACCGGGGTGAACGCGGTGGTGAAGGAGAAGTCCCTCGGGAACGTCGAACGAGTGCAGCTCTACTCGGCCTTCGGGTACCCCCACACCTCCTGCGGGTGCTTCGAGTGCACCACCTTCTTTGTCCCCGAGTGCGACGGGCTCGGCATTGTGCACCGTGACTATAAGGGCGCAACGCCCGCAGGCCTCTCCTTCGGGGCCATCGCCGACTCGACGGCAGGGGGGAGGCAGGTGGACGGGTTCCACGGCCTCTCCTTCGAGTACATGCGGTCCCCGCGGTTCCTCGCCGCGAGCGGCGGGTGGAGGCGGATCGTCTGGCTCCCCTCAGATCTGAAGGAGCGGATGAAGGGCATCATCCCGCCGGAGCTCTTCGACGCCATTGCCACCGAGAAGGACGTGGAGACCGTGGGCGGGCTCGTGGAGTTCCTCAGGGCGCACCGGCACCCCGTCGTGGAACGGATGAAGGCGCCCGAGCCGGTGGCAGCGGTGGAAAACCCGGGAACGGAGGCTCCCCGGCACCCGGCGGGATCCCAGAACACCCTGACCATCCCCGGTGGAAGCGTGAGCCTCACCCTGAAGAACGTAAAGATCCATGCCGAGCGGATGATCATCCGGAAGAAGCCGGAGTGAGCGAGATGGGAGAAGGCGACGGGGAGCTGGTCCGGATCCTCCTTGAGCTCCTCTCTGCATCCGGCGAGGTGGAGCTCCAGGACATCGCCATCGCCGCCGAGGAGCTCACCCTGACCTTCGAGGGGAAGGCAGCCCTTTCCCGGCTCCTCGCCGAGGAGCTCGCCTTTGCCCCGCCCGAGTCCCTCCTCGAGGCCGAGTACCATCCCCCGGTCCACACATACCCGGGCTCCATCGTCGAGGTGACTCTCGGGGCAGGCAGGGCGGACGGCGGGACCCGGGCGCGCCCGGTCACCATCGGCGGCGAGAGGGCCCCGGCCTTCCACACCTTCCAGGAGATCCCCCTCCACCCGCCGGTCATCGCGGGCTCCATCTTCGACACCGCGCCGCCCCTTCCCGCCCCTGTCCGGGCCTTCTTCGGGGACGCCCTCAACGATCCCTGCGAGTGGGCGAGGCTCTGGGTGAAGAAGTACGGGGCAGACCTCGTGGACCTGGACCTGACGAGTACCGACCCGTACATCAGGGATACCCCGGTCGCCGACGCGGCTCGCCTCGTAGAGGACCTCCTCCAGGCGGTGGACGTCCCCATCATCATCGGGGGCTCGGGGAACCCGCAGAAGGACGCCCAGGTCCTCCCGAAGGTCGCCGAGGTCTGCGAGGGGGAGCGGGTGCTCCTCTCCTCGGCGACCCTGGACATGTGGAGGCCCCTCGCCGAGGCGGCGAAGCGGCACGGCCACCT
>JAJRCS010000136.1 GCA_028678815.1 Methanomicrobiales archaeon
ACATCACCCCGAAGCCGCCTGCAACCATCGAGTACGAGTGAGGAAGGCATGGACGAGAAGAATACCGAGAAGGAGCTGGAATCCCGCTATTACCAGCCGGTCTTCTCCCGGGACATGAAAATCGTCCGGGGGAAGGGGGCGAAGGTCTGGGACGCCCAGGGGAACGAGTACATCGACTGCGTCGCCGGGATCGCCGTCGCGAGCACCGGCCACTGCCACCCCGCGGTGGTGGCAGCCATCTGCAGGCAGGCCGGGGAGCTCATCCACTGCTCCAACCTCTACCATGTCCCCCACCAGCTGGAGCTCGCGAAGAAGCTCTCGGAGATAACCGGCCTCGGGAAGGTCTTCCTCACGAACTCGGGGACCGAGGCCAGCGAGGCGGCCATCAAGCTCGCGAGGGTGCGGACCGGGAGGAAGCAGTTCGTCGCCTTCACCCACGGGTTCCACGGCCGGTCCACCGGGGCCCTGGCCGTCACCCACAAGCCGGCCATCCGGGAGCCCTTCGAGCCCCTCGAGCCGCGGTGCAGCTTCGTGGAGTACGGCGACCTGGACGGGCTCCGGAAGGCTGTCTCCGGCGACACCGCGGGGGTCTTCGTCGAGCCCATCCAGGGCGAGGCCGGGGTGATCATCACACAGGAGGGGTTACACGCGGGCGTCCGAGAGAACTGCGACATGAGCGGCGCCCTCATGATCCTCGACGAGGTCCAGACCGGCATGGGCCGGACGGGGAAGTGGCTCGCCGCCCAGCACGAGGGTGTGAAGCCCGACATCGTCACCCTGGCCAAGGGGATCGCGAGCGGCTTCCCCATGGGAGCCCTGGTCGCCCGGGAGGGGCTCGAGTTCAAGGCAGGCGAGCACGGCTCCACCTTCGCGGGCGGTCCGGTGGCCTGCGCCGCGGCCCTCGCCACGATACAGGTCATCGGGGAGATCCTCCCCACGGTCATCCCGAAGGGCGAGCGGTTCCGGGCCGGCCTCTCGGACTACAGCCCCCGGGTGAGGGGGCTCATGATCGGGATCACCCTCGGGCAGCGGTGCCCCGAGGTCCAGAAGCGGTGTGCCGCCCGGGGTGTCCTCGTCAACTGCGCCGCGGACGGCAACATACGGCTCGTTCCGCCCCTCGTCATCCGGGAGGACGAGATAGATGCGGCCATCGAGGTCATCCATGAGGCGCTCGGTTAGACGCTGCTACGAGGAGACCGGCTACGTCTATGCAACGGGCGCCATGGAGATCGCCCGGCGGTCGGGAAAGGAGCGGATCGCCCGGCTCGCAAGCAACGAGAACCCCTTCCCCCCGCCCCCCGCGGTCCTCGATGCCGCCATCCTCGCGCTGCGGGGGGTGAACCGCTACCCCGCTGAGGAGCCCCGGGCTCTCCTTGAGGCGCTCAGGAAGTTCCACGGGGAGTACCACTTCGCGGCCGGGGCCGGCATGGACGGGGTCATCGAGACCCTGATCCGCCTCCTCGTGGAGCCCGGCCAGCGGGTACCCGTCGCGACCCCGACCTTCTCCTTCTACGGGGTCGCGGCCACGGGCCATGGTGCAGAGGTCGTCCCGGTGCAGAGGAGGGCGGACTTCTCGGTGGACCTGGAGGCCTTTGCCCGGGCCATGGAGGGTGCCCCGCTCGGCTTCCTCTGCAGCCCGAACAACCCGACCGGGAACGAGACGACGCCCCGGGAGATCGCCCGGCTCCTCGACGGGATCGACGGGGTCCTCTTCCTGGACAACGCCTACGTTGACTTCTCTGACCTGGACTACCGGCCCCTCATGGAAGAGCATGACAACCTGGTCATCGGCCGGACCCTGTCCAAGATCTACGCCCTCGCCGGCCTCCGGATCGGGTACGCCTTCCTCCCCGGCTGGCTCGCAGAGCCGTACCGGCGGGCCCAGACCCCCTTCGCCGTGAGCACCGTCGCCGCGGCTGCCGCGGAGGCGGCCCTCGGGGAGGGGGAGTGGGCGAAGGGGTACCGGGACCATGTCCGGGGCTGGCGGGAGCGGTTCGTCCGGGAGATCCGGCTGAGGGTCTACCCCTCGGGGGCGAACTTCGTCCTCGTGGACATCGCTCCCCGCCTGAGCGACGACGTGATGGAGGCCCTCGCGCACCGGGGGGTCGTGGTTCGGTCCTGCCGGAGCTTTCCCGACCTGGAGGATCACTACATCCGGGTGAGCATCGGAGAGGACTGGGAGAACGAACGCCTCGTCAGGGAGATCAACCTGCTATGATGTGCGGGATCACGGGGACTCCCGGGACTGGTAAATCATCGGCAGCGGACGAGCTCGCCCGGCGGGGACACCCCGTGGTCCGGCTCCTCGACACGATCCGGCCCTACGCCACCGGCAGGGACCCGGAGCGGGACACCCTGGTCATCGACGAGGAACGATGGGCCCGGGAGTTCACCCCGGTCGAGGGATTCGTGGAGGGGCACCTCGCCCACCTCCTCCCCTGCGACCGGGTGGTGGTCCTCCGGTGCCGGCCGGACCGGCTCCTCGCCCGGCTCCGGGCCCGGGGCTACGGCGAGGAGAAGTGCCGGGAGAACGCGGAGGCCGAGGCCCTCGATGTCTGCCTGGTCGAGACCCTCGACGTGCACGACCCCGCCCGGGTGCTCGAGATTGATGCGACCGATCTCCCCCTGCCCGGCGTTGCCGATCTCATCGAGGGGTTCGTCCTGGGAAGGGTCCCTCCCTCTCATGGCAGGATCGATTGGTCTTTCTACCTCCTGGAGGCGGCATGACCCTGGACCAGCTCC
>JAJRCS010000217.1 GCA_028678815.1 Methanomicrobiales archaeon
CCGTCCCCGCGGTGCTGGGTGTCGCCGAGATCTCGGGGATCATCGCCGGGGCGCTGGACGACGGGCGGCTCCAGGACATCTGGATCCGCGGGGAGATCACGAGTTACAGGCATCATCCTTCGGGCCACCGCTACTTCTCCCTCTCTGAGCAGGTCCATGGGAAGAACGTCTCCCTCCGGTGCGTTCTGTGGAAGAGCCGGGGTGCCTTCCTGGACTTCGAGCCCCGGGACGGCCAGGCGGTCATCGCCTTCGGGTACGTCCAGTTCTACGAGGGGCAGGGGCAGGTGCAGTTCAATGTCCAGGAGATGCTCCCGGCCGGGGCCGGGGAGAAGCACCTCCTCGTGGAACGGTGGAAGCGGGAGCTCGCCGCCGAGGGGCTCTTTCTCGAGGAACGGAAACGCCCCCTCCCCCCCTTCCCCTCCGTCGTCGGGGTGGTCACCGCCCGGACCGGGGCCGTGCTCCAGGACATCCTGAACGTCCTCGGCCGGCGGTATCCCTGCGGGGTCGTTCTCTCCCCCACCGCCGTGCAGGGTGACCTCGCCCACCTGGAGATCGCCCGGGCCATCCGGGCCCTGGACGGCCGGGTGGACGTCATCATCCTCGCCCGGGGCGGGGGATCCTTTGACGACCTCTTCCCCTTCAATCACCCCGACGTGGTGAGGGCCGTCGGCTGCTCGCAGACCCCGGTGGTCTCGGCGGTGGGGCACGAGGTGGACCATGTCCTCTCCGACCTCGCCGCCGACCGGCGGGCCCCCACCCCCTCCGCGGCCGCCGAGCTCGTGGTCCCCGACCGGACCGTGCTCGGCCGGGAGATGGCCGGCCAGCTCGACCGGCTGCGGTGCTCCCTGGGAAAGAAGGTCCAGGACTCCGGCCTCCTCATCGAGGACCTCCGGCTCCGGCTCCAGCCGCGGAGGCTCCTCCGGCGGATCAACGAGCACCGGGAGCTCATCGCGGAGGCCGGGGAGGACCTGGACCGGGCGGTCGCCGGAAAGATCGGCCGGCTCCGGGCCGAGCTGGGGAGGGAGCAGGCGCTCCTCGACGGGCGGAGCCCCCTCTCCATCCTCTCGAGGGGCTACTGCATCGCCGAGAAGGAGGGACGGGTGGTCCGGACCGCCCGGGAGCTCGGCAGGGGCGACCGGATCCGGCTCCGGATATCGGGGGGCGGCGCGAAGGCGCAGATCGAGGAGGTGTACCATGACACGGAAGTTTGAGGAGATGCTCGGGGAACTGAAGGACGTGGTGAAGAAGATGGAGGACCCGGACACGGGGCTCGACGAGTCCATCGCCCTCTACGAGCGGGGGGCGGCCCTCATCCGGGAGTGCGAGCAGAAGCTCGCCGAGGCGGAGCTGAAGGTCACCGAGGTCACGGAGAAGTAGCCTCCTCCGCCACCACCCTCATCACCACCCCGAGCTCCGCCCCCTCCCGGAGCGCCGCGACGAGGTCCCGGGGAAGGGTCGCGGCCGTATGGTCGCAGAGGATGGCCACGGTCCTCGGGCAGACGAAGCTGCTCCGCCGCCAGACGAGGTCAGTGGGATGGGCGAGGGTCATCCTCGATGACCCCCGCCCCCGGACCACCACCGACCGCCCCCCCGCGGAGAGCGTCGTGAGGAGGACTGCCCGGTCGTCGGCGAGCGCCCGCCGGAACTCCGCCGAGAGGCCGGCTGCGCCCCTGTCTGCCCGGATGCCGATGATGCATTCCCCCTGCCGGGTGAGGTGCTCCTCGGCGGTCACCTCGAAGGTCGTCCGGTGGGTGGCCCGGACAAGGGGATGGCCCTGGCACCGGATCCGCTCCTCTGCCTCCATTGTATTATAGTGGGGGATGCCCCATTCATATAAAATGACCATGATCCTCGTCTGCCCCTCCTGCGGGGAGGAGTGCGAACACCTCCTCGTGGACGACTCCCGGAACCCGGTCGTCCGCTGTACCCTCTGCGGCCACACCCACCGGAGGATCCCCCCGAGGGAGAAGGAGGAGGAGGAGATCCTCGTCAGGGCCATCGTGAGCAGCGAGGGGGAGTCCCGGAGCTGCACGATCCCCCTGGGTCCCGCTGAGCCCGTTGCCGTCGGGGACTTCCTCGCGGCCGAGTGCGGTGACGAGGTCTACGGGGTGGAGGTCACCTCCATCGAGGCCGGGGGGAAGAGGGTGAGGAGGGCGAAGGCCCGGGATGCCTCCACCCTCTGGACGAGGGCCATCGATCAGGTGGTGGTCAGGGCCTCGGTCCATAAAGGCTGGGTCACGAGCCCCGTCTCGGTCGTTTGCGAGGGGAATGAGGAGTTCGCCGTCGGGGAGTATTGGACCTTCGGCCCCCTCCCCTTCCGGATCAGCCACATGAAGCTCCGGGACGGGAAGGTGGTGCGGAGAGAGGGGAAGAAGGCCCCTGCCCGGGCGGTGAAGCGGATATATGGGTACCGGGTGTGAGCCGCTAGAGGAGCGGCCTTAAGGCTGCCTCCAGCTCCTCCCGGTGGACGAGCCCCTCGAAGCGCCTCTTCTCCTCGCCGTTCAGGAGGATGATGGTGGTGGGGGTGACCCGGAGGTGGTACTGCCGGACGAACCGGGGGTTCTTCACGATGTCGATCTCCTCGATGGAGACGACGAGGTCCTTCTCCACCTCCCGGTTGATGGGGGCCTGCTCGCTGCACCCCATGCACCCCTCCTGCGAAAAACAGAGGATGGAGATTCCCATGGGAGATGGAAGGCGGCGGGGGGAGAAAAAAGTATGGAGGGCTACTGGAGGGTCCGGACCATGATGTCCGCCGAGGGATAGCGGTGCTGGACCTCGAGGGCATCGGCGGTCTTGTTCACGATGACCGCGATCCTGAGCACGGAGTTCTGGGGGGTGGTCTGGAAATCATCTTCCCGGATAATCGGGTTCTCGGAGATGCCGATGGGGACGAGGTCCCCGATCCCGGCCCTCGTGAAGTTCCCGCCCATGGCCGTGTACTCGTTTTCCTTCAGGGTGATGAGGAGGGGATCGGAGAACAGGAAGTTCACCGTCTTTTTATCGCCGGCCTTCATCCCGAGCACCGCGGCATCGAGCTCATCCAGCTCCTGCCCGAGGATCCCGAACCTGATCGCCTCCCCGCTCTGGCTCACGTAGTAGTTCTCGGCCTGCACCCCGGTATACGCAGGGCTCCCGATGTACCCTGCCCTCACGGTGAGGGGCTCGGCGAGGAAGGAGAGGTACCCGCGGCTGAGGGCCGCCTGGTAGAGGGCCGTGTCAGAGGTGAGAACCGGCCCCCCGCCGGCATCCCAGAGGGTGAAATCGATGGTGACGGAGTCGTTCACCCGCACGGTCCTGAAGGACTGGAGCCAGCTCATTCCCATGGCCGAGATGATCATCATGGCAACAAAGAGCACCCCGACCGCGACGACAACGACCTTCTTCCAGGGAAAGGCCTCCTCCTTCTTCTCCTTTTTCATCCTTACTCAGGAGGATACCCGGCGAGATAAACTCTTTCATCCCCGGGGACCGCCCGCCCGGAGGTGAGAAACCATTTTATGTGATGAATACTAACCTCTGGAAAACCCATGCCTCAGGGCAGGGGTACGTGGAGGAACAGGTTATGGCATGGAGACGGAGATATGCCTTCGGACCCCTCTGGGAGGAGTTCGATGATTTCATGGCCGAGATGGAGACGCAGTTCAACGATATGCTCGAGGAGCTCGCCACCACGAAGGCCCTCCCCGGCAAGGAGATGCGGGCGAGGGTGCTCCCCGCCCTCAGGGGAGAGTTCCGGGTGGACGTGAAGGAGCACGACGACGAGGTCATCGTGGCCGCCGACCTCCCGGGCGTGGAGAGGGATGACGTGAGCATCGAGCTCCTGGATCCCCGGACCCTCCGGATCGCCTTCTTCCGGCAGGCGGAGACGAAGGAGGAGGCCGAGGGGTACTATGTCCGGGAGCGGACCTACGGGTCCATGGACCGGGTGGTGAAGCTCCCCTCCGAGGTTACCGAGGAGGGAGCCACGGCGACCTTCAAGAACGGGGTCCTCGAGGCGCGGCTGAAGAAGACCGCCATCGAGATGAAGAAGAAGATCCCCATCGAATAAATCCCCCTTTTTTTATCACCTCCGGTGACCAAGGGCCATTTGCCACCTTCGGTGACCAAGGGCCATTTCTCACGAAATGCCCCTTTTCTCACGAAATGCCCCTTTTCTCACGAAATGTCCCTTTTTTCACGAAATGCCCCACCCTTTTTCCTTCGGAAAAAGTACCGCGTTTCTTCGAAACAGCGGCTTCTCCCCCGAAC
>JAJRCS010000222.1 GCA_028678815.1 Methanomicrobiales archaeon
TCGGCGGACCGGTTCTACACGGTCCCGGGGCACCCGGTCACCGGCCTTGCCCGGGAGCTCTCCGCCGAGCTCGTGGTGAACGAGAAGGTGGGGCTCGAGTACGCCCTCGGGGAGTCCCTGGAAGGGAGGAGGGCCGCCCTGGTGCTGAAGAACGTGGGTCTCAACGCCTGCACCGACCCGCTCGTGAACGCGACCACCCAGGGGCTCCGGGCCGGGGTGGTGGTGGTGGCAGGGGACGACCTGGAGGCACAGGGCTCCCAGAACGTCCAGGACTCCCGGTACTTCGGGGAGCTCGCCCAGGTCCCCGTGCTTGAGCCGGACAGAGCGACCATCGCCGCCGCGGTCGAGGAGGCCTTCCGGGCATCGGAACGGTTCTCCCGGCCTGCCATCCTCCGGGTCACCACCCCTCTCCTCGAGGGGGAGTGCCAGCCGGATCGGGCAGAGAGGCGGAACCTGACCGGTTCCCTCGCAGAGCCCGACCTCACCATGCGGGGCAGGACCATGGCTGCGGACCGGACGACCCGGGAGCTCTTCCGGTGGTCGCGGCAGAATCCGCTGAACCGGCCGGTGACAAACGGGGGCGGTATCGTGGGAGCAGCACCGGGTGCCGGGAAGGGCCGGGTGGTCACTGTCTATCCGCCTCCCGGACGGCCGGGGGATCTTTCCGGGTACTCCGAGCTCGGGCGCCCCTTCCTCCGGGAGCACCGGTTCCTCGAACCGCCCCCCGATCCCGGGGAGCCGGAGCGGTTCTCCACCCGGGGGTATTGCCGCAGCTTCTGCCCGGGCTGCCCCTTCAGGCGGGTGATGGAGATACTCAGGGACCGGGGGCTCAAAGCCATCTGCGACATGGGCTGTTCGGTCCTTGCCATGAACCCACCCTACCGGATCGGCATCGCGGCGTATGGCCTCGGGTCGTCCATTGCGGTGGCAGCGAGGTCGACGGGGGTGGCCCTCTGCGGGGACTATGCCCTCCTCCACTCGGGGCTGAACGCCCTGGTGGATGTCTACGAGCGGCAGCTCCCGCTCCTCTGTATCGTGCTCAAGAACAACCGGCTCGGGATGACCGGTGGGCAGCCGGGGTTCGACCCCGTCCCCTACCTCTCATGGGCGCACCCTGTGGTCATCCCTGCCGGTCACCCGGATCTCCCCCTTCACCTCGGGAAGGCGGGCGGTCCGGAGACCGTTGTCATCGAAGGGACCTGCCCCGAGGGGGAAACCTATGAACGCGTGGCATGTTGAGATCTGCGACGTGACGCTCCGGGACGGCGAGCAGACGCCGGGCGTCTCCTTCACCCGGGAAGAGAAGATGAACATCGCCCAGCTCCTCGACACCGTCGGGGTCGAGGTCATCGAGGCTGGATTCCCCATCACCTCGCCCTACGAGAAGCAGTGCGTGACCGCGATAGCGAGGCAGGGGCTCAACGCCCGGATCTGCTGCCTCGCCCGGGCGAGGAAGGAGGACATCGACGCGGCCATCGACTGCGACGTGGACATGGCCTCGGTCTTCATCGCGACCTCCGACCTCCACATCCGCACCAAGTACCACAAGCCCCGGGAGCAGGTCCTCGCGGGCGCCCTCGACATGGTGGAGTACGCCCATGACCACGGCCTCCAGGTACGGTTCGCCGCGGAGGACGCATCGCGGACCGATCCCGCCTTCCTGAAACAGGTCTTCCAGGGGGGTGCCGAACGCGGGGCAGACCTCCTCTCCTTTGCCGACACCGTCGGGTACCTCACCCCCCTCCTTATCCAATCCATGGTATCCGAGATGATAACGTGGACCGATAAGCCCCTCTGCATCCACTGCCACGACGACCTCGGGTGCGCCTCTGCAAACACCATCACGGCGGCAGAGGCGGGGGCCTTCCAGCTCCACACCACGGTGAACGGCATCGGGGAGCGGGCGGGGAACGCCGCCCTCGAGGAGGTCCTCGTGGCCTGCCGGCTGAAGGGCGGGGTGGAGCGGTACGACCTCACCCCGGTGAAGCGCCTCTCGCAGGTCGTGGAGGCCTACTCCCGGATCCCGGTGGCGAAGACGAAGGCCATCGTCGGGGACAACGCCTTTGCCCACGAGAGCGGGATCCACATCGCGGCCATCCTCGAGGACCCCCTCACCTACGAGTTCGTCCCCCCCGAGCTCGTGGGGAGGGAGCGGCGGTTCATCCTCGGGAAGCACTCGGGCCGCCATTCCCTTGAGCACGAGGTGACGAGGCTCGGGTACAACCTCACCGAGAAGCAGATATGCAGCGTCCTGGACCGGGTGAAGGTGTACAGCGAGCACAAGTGCACGATCACGGATGAGATCCTCCTCGAGCTCATCAAGAACGTGCAGAGGGACGTGGAGAAGGTGTCGCCCTGATGGCCACCCTCTCCGAGCGCATCCTGGGGGGGCCGGCCGGGACCTACGTGGACGTCCGGGTGGACCGGGCCTTCGCCCACGACGGGACGGGGGTCCTCACGAAGGAGGCCTTCTGCGAGATGCACTGCGAGAAGATCCGGGACCCTCAGGGCACCTACATCTTCTTCGACCATATCGCACCGGCGAACAACAGCACCACCGCCACCCTCCAGGCCGAGCTCAGGTCCTTTGCCCGGGCGAGGGGCCTCAACTTCACGGATATCGGGGAGGGGATCTGCCACCAGCTCCTCGCGGAGGGGATCGTGCTCCCGGGCGAGGTGGTGGTGGGGGCGGACTCCCACACCTGCACCCTCGGGGCCTTCGGGGCCTTCGCCACCGGCGTCGGGGCGACGGACATGGCAGCCATCTGGGCCTCGGGAGGGACCTGGTTCCGGGTCCCGGAGACCATCGCCATCCGGCTCACCGGGTCCCTGGAAGGAGCCGCAGAACCGAAGGACCTCGCCCTCGCCTATGTCCGGGAGCTCGGGATGGACGGGGCGAACTACCGGGCCCTCGAGTTCGTCGGTGACGGGGTGGCGGGGATCCCCATGGCAGGCCGCCTCACCTGCTCCAACATGGCGGTGGAGGCGGGGGCCAAGGCCGGGATGTTCTACGCCGACCGGGAGACGGTGGGCTACCTCGCGGGATTCGGCATCAGCGCCACCACCCAGGAGCCGGATGACGGTACCAGCGCGAGGGAGCTGGAGATCGATCTCTCCGACCTCACTCCCCTTATCGCGAGCGGCCACCGGGTGGACCGGGTGCAGGAGGTCCGGGCACTGGCAGGGACGCCCATCGACCAGGTCTTCGTCGGGACCTGCACGAACGGGAGGCTCGCGGATCTTGAGCGCCTCGCCCGGGTCCTCAGGGGGAAAAAGGTGAAGGTCCGGACCATCGTCGTTCCTGCTTCCCGGCTGACCCTCGCGGAGGCTGGCCGGATGGGGATCGTGGAGACCCTCCTCGCCGCCGGCTGCGTCATCGGGATCCCCGGGTGCGGCCCCTGCCTCGGGGCCCACATGGGAGTCCTCGGGGAGGGGGAGGTCTGCCTCTCCACGGCGAACCGGAACTTCACGAACCGGATGGGCGTCGGCGGGGAGATCCTCCTCTCCTCGGTGGCCACCGCGGGGGCCTCGGCCCTCCGTGGGGAGATAACAGTCCCGGAGGCCGCCGATGTACGGTGAGGGGAGGGCCGTCTGCGTCGGACGGGACATGGACACCGACCGGATCATCGCCGGCCGGTACCTCCGGACCAAGGACCGGGCCCTCTGGGCTGCCCATGTCTTCGAGGACCTGGACCCCACCCTCGCCAACCGGCTGGAGGGCACGGTGGTCATTGCCGGGTCGAACATGGGCTGCGGCTCCTCGCGGGAGCAGGCGGCCATCGCCCTGAAGGAGGCGGGGGTGGTGGGGGTCATAGCCCCGACCTTCGCCCGGATCTTCTTCAGGAACGCCATCAACATCGGGCTTCCCCTCGTGGAGTGCCCCGTCTCCTGCAAAGAAGGTGCCTGGGTGCGGTTTAATCTCGAGGAGGGGTGGGCCGAGGTGGACGGGGAACGCTGCATTGCCCGCCCGCTTTCGCCGAAGATGCTCGAGATCCTCAGGGCCGGGGGCCTCGTCCCCTACTGGAGGAACCGCCGGTGATCTTCCCCCCCCACTGCAAGGAGGTGGGATTCGTCACGGGTAAGCCCTGCGGCGAACGGGTCTACTTCCTCACGAGGTACATGATCCGGGATGGGCCTGCCGGTTACGAGATCCTGGAGGTGGACCAGGACCCGGCCGACCGGGGCATGATGCGACGGGTCCCCGCCCTCCGGACCATCGCGGCGGGGAAGGACGTGGCGATGCACCCCTCGCCGGTGAACCTGCACGACCGGGCCGGCCTGATGAGGCTTGCCCGGGACTCGGGACGCCGCTGCACCATCTTCCGGGGCCTCGACGAGCACACCACCTTCGTCTGCGACCCGGACCCCGCAGCCCTCCTCGCCATCCATGTCCATGATATCGTGCCTCCCCCGAGGCCCCATCTCTCCGCAACCCTCCGGGAGCTGGAACGGGACGGCCTCTTCGGTGAACTCGGGATAACCTTCGTGCACCACGTCCGGGATATCCGGGAGATCGGGGCCGACGTGTATCCCTGCCGGGCGGCGGGGTTCACCCGGACCCTGGACTCGGACCCGGTCGGGAAGGGCGAAGTGGTGGCCGGGTGCATGACCGGTGCCGAGATCCTGAAGGAGTGCGGGGTGAAGGACGCCGTTCTCCGGGAGACCTGCCCCCTCGAGTCCATACAGGAGGAGCCCTTCATCGCCCGGTGCTGCCGGAGTGAGCGGGAGGGAGTCAGGATGTACAGAGGGAAGTTCGGCGGCGTGGTCCACTGGGGGGCGACCCCGTGGACCATCGCCGAAACGGTGAAGAAGGTCGCCACGGGATGGAGGGAACATGCCAGGGATCGCGGTAATTGAAGGGGACGGGATCGGGAAGGAGGTGATCCCGGTCGCGAAACTGGTTCTCGGTACCGTCCGTCCGGACCTCGAGTTCTTCCCCGTGGAGGTTGGGTACGGCCGGTGGGAGAGGACAGGCGAGGCCATCACCTCGGAGGAGATCAGGGCCATGAAGGAAGCCGATGCCATCCTCTTCGGTGCGGTGACCACCCCTCCTGATCCGGACTACAGGAGCGTCGTCGTCCGGATGAGGAAGGAGCTCGACCTCTATGCCAATGTCCGGCCGGTGCAGGGAGGGGACGCGGACATCATCATCGTCCGGGAGAACACCGAGGGGCTCTACTCCGGCATCGAGGAGGTCGGGCCTGACCGCGCCACGACGGTCCGGCTCATCACCCGGCGGGGGAGCGAGCGGATCGCCCGGTTCGCCTGCGGCATCGCGAGGGAGCGGAGGCACCTGACCATCGGCCACAAGGCGAACGTCCTCAAGGCCGACACCCTCTTCCGGGATATCTGCATCGGGATCGCGAAGGAGGCCGGTGTCACCTTCCAGGAGAGGTTCATCGACGCCCTCTGCCTCGACGTGCTCCAGCATCCCAACAACTACGATGTCATCGTGACCGAGAACATGTTCGGGGACATCCTCTCCGACGTCGCCGCGTACCTCGTGGGGGGGCTCGGCATGCTCCCCTCGGGGAACATCGGGGACCGGTCCGCCCTCTTCGAGCCGGTCCACGGGAGCGCCCCGAAGCATGCGGGGAAGGACACGGCAAACCCCGTCGCGGCCATCCGGAGCGCCGCCATGCTCCTCGAGTACCTCGGTGACCGAAGGAACGCGGCCCGGATCGAGGAGGCCATCGGCCGGGTGATGGCCTCGGGGGTAAAGACCCGGGACCTGGGGGGGATGGCCGGGACGAGGGAGATGGGAGAGGCCGTCGCCGCGGCCCTGGCCCGGTGATCCGGCCATGGCCCCGGGGAACCGCGAACCCGCCCGGCTGAGGATTGCCCTCGTGCCCCTCGGGGAACCCGCAGGGCATCAGCCCGAGGGCGAACCAACGGGGCGAAGCCCCGGTGGGGAGGTGGATTCGGCCATCCTCTCCGCCCTCAGGGATGACCTCGCCGGCATCTTCGCTGCGGGGATCGAGCTCTATCCCTCCGTGCCCCCCGGGCAGAAGCATTTCGTGAAGGAACGCGGCCAGTATCTCGCCGACGGCCTGCTCGAGGATCTCTCCGCCATCGTCTCCGAGCCGGGGACGATCCCCCTCGGCATCACGGCAGCCGACCTCTTCTCGCCCGGGATGAACTTCGTCTTCGGCATCGCGAACCGGGGCAGGGCCCTCATCTCGGTATTCCGGCTCCGCCCGGAGTTCCACGGGGAGGCAACAAGCCCGGTAGCCTTCCGCCGGCGGGTGCTCACCGAGGCGGTCCACGAGCTGGGACATGCCCTGGGCCTCGCGCACTGCGAGTACCCCGGCTGCGTGATGTACTTCTCCAACTGGATCGGGGATACGGACCGGAAGGGCCCCGGTTTCTGCTACCGATGCGCCAGGGCCCTCGAGAGGCGGATAGCGACGGGGGGCTGAACAACCGGGGATCAGGCAGCCCCGTCATCCTCCAGGCGGGAGGCGTGGAGGATCCCCATCACGCCAAGGGACTGGTGGACCGGCCTCCGTTCGATGGTGAAATCATAATGTTTCCCGATGTACTCGAGGAGCGCCTCCTTCGGAGGCCCGCCGATGGGAGGCAGGTGCAGCTCCATCTCGATCCTCCGGATGCCCGACAGGTCATCGGGCCGTATCAGCCATTCGGCCCCCTCGCAGTCGCA
>JAJRCS010000229.1 GCA_028678815.1 Methanomicrobiales archaeon
AAGGCCTGAGAACAGTCCTTTTTCCAGTGTCGGGAAAAAAGGCCTGAGAACAGTCCTTTTTCCAGTGTCGGAAAAAAGGCCTGAGAACAGTCCTTTTTCCAGTGTCGGAAAAAAGGCCTGAACGAATACCCGTTCCTATCCCACTCTTTTTCGCGCTCTCAGGTTCCCCCCGTCCGGGCACCGCGATATTTGATGAAGGTGCCGTCCCGGTACTCCTGGAAGGCGACCCTCAGCTCCTCCTGCGTGTTCATGACGATGGGCCCGTACCAGGTGACGGGTTCCCCGATGGGTTTCCCCGAGATGAAGAGGAACCTCATCCCGTCCTCCCCCGCGGTGATCCTGACCTCATCGCCGCCGCCACCGTAGAGGATGACGTTCCCCGGCCCGACGGCCGCCTAGCCCCCGAGGTCGAAGTACGGTCCCCCCTCGACGGGGAAGGAATACGGGTCCCTCCGTTCATCGAAGAAACCGGTCCCTGAGATGACGTAGGCAAAGACTGTCCGCCCTTCGGCCTCGGCACGGGAGAACACCCCCCTCCCGGGGAGGGTCACGTCCAGGTACGTGGGACCGGTGACGATCTCCCTGACAGGCCCTGCAGTTCCCTCCACGGCCCCGGCGATGACCCGTACCTGTGCCCCTCCCTCGAGGTCCAGGACAGGGATGTCCGCAGCCCCGATCCCCCGGTAACGGGGGTCCATCATCTTGCGGGAGGCGGGGAGGTTCGCCCAGAGCTGGAATCCCTGGAGCCGCCCGGACGTGTCCCCCCCGGGCATCTCCTGGTGAATGATCCCGCTCCCCGCTGTCATCCACTGGATGTCGCCCTCCCCGATAACTCCCGCGTTCCCCATGCTGTCCCCGTGGGCGACCTTCCCGTGGAGAACGTAGGTGATGGTCTCGATTCCCCGGTGGGGATGCCAGGGGAACCCCTTGAGGTAGTCCACCGGGTTACCGGAGGTGAAGTCATCCAGGAGGAGGAAGGGGTCGAGGGCCGGGACGTGCCGGTACCCGAAGGCACGGTTCAGCCTGACCCCGGCCCCCTCGATGGTGGGTACGCTCCTCAGCACTCTCCCGATACCCCGTATACGCCCCATGCCAGGTTCCTCCGGTCTCCTCTCTCCTCCCTCCCCCTCTTCAAGCTTGTGACCGGGATGGCCTGGTGGCCGGCGGACCGGTTCCTGCTCCCGGGTTCCCGCTCCCCGGGGGTTCCTGCTGTCGCGGGTTCCCGCTTACGCGGATTCCCGCTTACGCGGGTATTCGAAAACGATAAGAATAAGAGAGGCGCTGGTAGAAGCTGCAGGCAGGTGAGGTAGCAGTGTTCGAGGGTGTCTTTCCAGCCATCATCACGCCCTTCCAGAAGGGATCCCGGCCGGATCTCGACCTGGAAGGATTGCGGGCAAATGTGGCATGGCTCGTAGAACAGGGCATTCATGGCATCGTCCCCTGCGGCTCGACGGGCGAGTCCGCGACCATGTCCCACAAGGAGCACGAGAAGGTCGTCGAGGAGACCGTTGACGTGGTGAACGGGAAGATCCCGGTCCTCGCCGGGACCGGTTCCAACAATACCGAGGAGGCCGTCCTCCTCACCAAGGCAGCAAAGAACATCGGGGCCGACGGGGTCCTCGTCATCTCCCCGTACTACAACAAGCCGAACAAGTCGGGCCTGAAGAAGCACTACACGAAGATCGCGGACCTGGACATCCCGGTCGTCATGTACAACGTCCCCGGGAGGACCGGCCAGAACCTCGAGGTGGACCTCGTGAAGGACCTCGCGAAGCACCCGAACATCGTCGGGATCAAGGAGGCCTCGGGGAACCTCTTCCAGATGTGGCAGATCATCGAGGGTACCCGGGACGAGAACTTCCGGGTCATCTCCGGCGACGACAACATGACCCTGCCCCTCCTCCAGCTGGGGGGGGTCGGGGTCATCTCGGTCGCCGCGAACGTGGAGCCGAAGCTCATGGTGGAGATGTACGAGGCCTTCAGGAAAGGGAACCTTACCCGTGCCCGGGAGGTAAACGAGAAGCTTGGGCCGCTCTACAAAGACCTCTTCATCGACACGAATCCCATCCCCGTGAAGAAGGCGGTCGGCCTCCGGGGCATGGCCGCCGGGCCGGTCCGGCTGCCCCTGGACGACCTGGACGCGGACAAGACCGCGAAGCTCGCAAAGACCCTCGCGCTCTACCGGTGACGGGGGAGAGACGATGCTCAAGGTTGTCGTCTGCGGGGCACTGGGCCGCATGGGCGGCACGGTGGCGAAGCTCGTGAGCGAGGCATCGGACCTGGAGCTCGTGGGCGGCGTGGACGTCCGGGCAGGGACCGTCCTCGGGAAGGAGGTGGTCCCGGCCGACCAGATCGACCGGTTCCTCGCGGAGAAGAAGCCGGACATCCTCGTGGACTTCACCGTCGCCGCTGCGGCCGTGGAGAACGTGAAGGCCGCGGCCCGGCACCAGGTCGCCGCGGTGGTGGGCACCACCGGTCTCACCCCGAAGCAGCGGGAGGAGATGAAGCGGGCCGCGGAGGCCTCGGTCCCCGCGGTCATTACGAGCAACTTTTCCGTCGGGGTAAACATCTTCTGGTTCCTCGTCCGGGAGGCGGCGAAGAAGCTCGGGGACTATGACATCGAGGTCCTGGAGGCCCACCACCGGAACAAGAAGGATGCCCCCAGCGGGACCGCAAAGACCATCCTCGAGATCCTGGATGCCGAGGTCGGGGCGAGGCCGAAGCTCTATGGCCGCGAGGGGATGATGGAGCGGGGCAAGGAGATCGGGGTCCACGTCATCCGGGGCGGGGACATCGTGGGCGAGCACACGGTGCTCTTCGCCGGAAACCAGGAGTGCATCGAGCTCTCTCACCGGGCCCAGGACCGGTCGGTCTTTGCCATGGGGGCCCTCCGGGCAGTCCGGTGGGTGAAGGGGAAGCAGCCGGGAGTCTACACCATGGCTGACGTCCTGAACCTCCACCCGAAGTGATCCGTCCCGGGGGAATTCGCACCTTCGGTGCTCAAATCACCCCCCTGTTTGGGGGGCTGAATATCGAAACCTATTAAACCTTTTTTCCCGAATAGGTACGAGAATGCCAGCAGCAGTGGAATCTGATCTCTGTGTCGGTTGCGAGACCTGCGTGGATGAGTGCCCGGCCGAGGCCATCACCATGGAGGACGGGATCGCGAAGGTAAACAAGGAGAAGTGCACCGAGTGCAAGACCTGCGTGGACATCTGCCCGTCAGCTGCCATCCACGTGAACGGAACCTGATCCCCCGGGCAGCCTGAGTTCCCTGCAGGAAGGCCGGGCGAAGGGCACCGGGATCCGGTGCTGTGACGGGTGCCGGACAGCATGGGGCGGAAATCTCTCATTTCTCAGGTATAAACCAAATCTTTTATTGATGGACAGGCGCAAGCATTTTGTGCCATGATCAAGGTCGGAGTTCTCGGAGCCACCGGAGCTGTCGGCCAGCGGTTCGTCCAGCTGCTTGCCGACCATCCCTGGTTCGATCTCGTCACCCTCGCGGCCTCGGAGAGGAGTGCGGGGAAGAAGTACGGGGACGTGGTGAACTGGAAACTCGATGCCCCCTTCCCCGAGAAGGTGAGGAACATCAGGGTGACCCCGACCACGGTGAAGGGTACGAAGGGGGTGGAGCTGGTCTTCTCGGCCCTCCCTGCCGAGATAGCGGGAGAGGTCGAGGACGACTTCTCCCGGGCCGGGGTCGCGGTCTGCAGCAATGCCCGCTCCCACCGGATGGAACCCGACATCCCCCTGGTCATCCCCGAGGTGAACCCCGACCACCTCGGCCTCATCGACGTCCAGCGGGACGCGGGCCGGGACGGGTTCATCGTCACGAACCCGAACTGCTCCACCATCATGCTCTGCGTCGCCCTCGAGCCCCTGAGGGGCCTGGGTTTCAGGGACGTCCGGGTGGCCACCATGCAGGCCATCTCGGGGGCGGGCTTCTCGGGCGTCGCGGCCATGGACATCTATGACAACATCGTCCCCTACATCGGCCAGGAGGAGGAGAAGATGGAGACCGAGACCCTGAAGATCATGGGGACCCTCAGGGGCGGGAAGGTGAAGGACGCCCCCTTCACGGTGAGCGCGAGCTGCCACCGGGTCCCGGTCATCGACGGCCACACCCTCGCGATCTGGCTGGACACGAAGGCGAGCGTGGAGGAGGTGAAGGAGGCCTTCCGGAAGTACAAACCCCCCTTCAAGGGTCTCCCCACCCAGCCGGAGAAGTCCGTCCAGCTCTTCGAGGAGGAGAACCGGCCCCAGCCCCGGCTCGACCGGATGCGGGGCGGGGGAATGACCGTCTCCATCGGGAGAGTCCGGCCGGGCCTGCGCTTCATCGCCCTCGGCCACAACACCATCAGGGGAGCGGCAGGGGCTTCCGTGATGAACGCAGAACTGATCCGCACCAGGAAGTACCTCTGAATACCTGAAAGGGAGGAACAGCCATGCTCAAGGACAACACAGTGTTCGTCGGTAACAAGCCAGTCATGAACTACGTGCTCGCAGTGGTGACCCAGTTCAACAACGGTGCAGACGAGGTGGCCATCAAGGCCCGGGGGAAGGCCATCTCCCGGGCGGTGGACACCGCCGAGATCGCCCTCAACCGGTTCCTGGATAACGTGGCAAAGAAGGAGATCATCACCTCCACCGAGGTGATCGACACCGACAGCGGGAAGACCAACGTCTCCTCCATCGAGATCATCCTCACCCAGAAGAAGTAGCGGGCGGCTGCCCGCCTTCCCGCCCCATCCCTGCGAGGAGGGTGCGATCCAGCCATGCCCGGGCTGCAAGGCCTGATAACCTCCGCTGATCCAAGGATAGGATAAGCATGACGAACCCTCCGCCGGGCCTCGGGGAACGCCTCCTCGCCCTTTCCCGGGAGGATGAGCCCGGTCTCGAGGTTCTCTACCGGGAGCTCCACTCCCGCCCCGAGCTCTCCGGCCAGGAGAAGGAGACCGCGGCGAGGATGGCGGCCGAGCTCCGGGGATCCGGCCTCGCGGTGCACACGGGGATCGGGGGCCACGGGGTCGTCGGGGTCCTCGCAAACGGGCCCGGGCCGGCCGTCCTGATCCGGAGCGACATGGACGCCCTCCCCGTCGGGGAGAAGACCGGCCTCCCCTACGCGAGCACCGTCATGACCGGGGTCGAGACCCGGGCGGTGAAGGTCGGGGTGATGCATGCCTGCGGCCATGACCTGCACATGGCGGTCATGGTCGGGGCGGTCCGGCTCCTCGCGGCCACGAGGGACGCGTGGTCGGGGACGCTCCTCGCCGTAGGCCAGCCGGCCGAGGAGACCGGGGCAGGGGCACGGGCCATGGTCCGGGACGGCATCCTCACCCGGTTCCCCCGGCCCGCCGCCGCCCTCGCCCTCCACGTGGACCCGGACATCCCGGCGGGCAAGGTCGGGTACCGGCCCGGCATCATCTCCGCCGGGAGCAGCTCCCTCGACCTGACCGTGCGGGGTATCGGGGGGCATGCCGCCCACCCCCACCAGACCATCGACCCGGTGGTCATGGCCGCGAGGATGGTCCTCGCCCTCCAGACCATCGTCTCCCGGGAGACGGACCCGAGGGAGATGGCGGTCCTCACCGTGGGCGCCATCCACGGGGGGACAAAGCACAATGCCATCCCCGACGAGGTGGTGCTCCGGGTGAACATCCGGTACAACAACGACGCCGTGCGGGACCGGATGCTCTCCTCCGTCGAACGGGTGGCCCGGGGGATCGCCCTCTCCGCCGGGGTGCCGGAGGACCTGATGCCGGTCATCCGGCGGCCGGGCGAGGCGACCCCGCCCATGGTGAACGACCCGGACCTCACGGAGCGGGTCCGGGCAGGCCTCGTCCCGGTCCTCGGGGAGGAGAACGTCATCTGCATCCCCCAGCTCACCGGGAGCGAGGACTTCAGCGTCTTTTCGAGCGGGGATCCTCCCGTCCCCATCTGCTACCTCCGGCTCGGGGCGGCCGATCCCCGGGACCTGGAGGAGAGCCGGAGGACCGGGCGGGAGCTCCCCTACCTCCACAGCAGCCGGTTTGCCCCGCCACCGGATCCCACGATCCGGACCGGTGCCGTCGCCATGGCAGCCGCGG
>JAJRCS010000028.1 GCA_028678815.1 Methanomicrobiales archaeon
GGGCACGAAGTGGCCCCTCCTGTCCAGGGGGGTAGGGGCCCCTCTGGACCCGGATTCCGGGGCTGCCACCTCTGATGCCGAAACTTCCAGGGGGAAGGAGGCGCGAAGCAGCCCCGGGTCCGAAGGAACCCCGGGTCCCGAAGGGAGCCGGGGTTGTCGCGAGGGGTGAGGGGCCCCTTCGCGACGAACCGGGGCTGTCCCGGACGTCTCCCGGATGTGAATCAAAACAGATAAGAAAACTCCCCCTGAACCTCTCTACTGCGATCTGCCATGGCCGGGATGAGCGGAGGGAGGTACAGCGAAGTCTACCGGAGGTCCATCGAGGATCCCGAGGGGTTCTGGGGCGAGGCTGCGGGGGCGGTCAGCTGGTACCGCCGGTGGGACCGTGTCCTCGACCGTGCAAAGCCTCCCTTCTACCGCTGGTTCCCCGGCGGGATGGTGAATACCTGCTACAATGCCCTCGACCGGCACGTGGAGGCCGGCCATGGCAGCCGCCCGGCCCTCATCTACGATAGCCCGGTCACCTCCACGAAAAAGACCTTCACCTACCATGGGCTCCTCGACATCGTCTCCCGGTGTGCCGGGTCGCTCTCGGACCTCGGGATCACGAAGGGCGACCGGGTCATCATCTACATGCCCATGGTCCCCGAGGCGGTCATCTCCATGCTCGCCTGCGCCCGGATCGGCGCCATCCACTCGGTGGTCTTCGGGGGATTCGCCGCCCCCGAGCTCGCCACCCGGATCGATGACGCGAAACCGAAGCTCGTCATCTCCGCCTCCTGCGGGATCGAGGTGAACAGGGTCATCCCGTACAAGCCTCTCCTCGACAAGGCCATCGAGATCGCCCGGGCGAAGCCGGAGCGGTGCGTCATCCTGGAGCGCCCCCAGCTCGAGGCTTCTCTCGTCCCCGGCAGGGACATGACCTGGGAGGAGTTCATGGCAGGGGACCCGGCGGCCTGCGTCCCGGTCGCGGCCACCGATCCTCTCTACATCCTCTATACCTCGGGGACCACCGGCATCCCGAAGGGAGTGGTCAGGGACAACGGCGGCCACCTGGTCGCCCTCACCTGGTCCATGAAGAACATCTATGGCATGGACCCCGGGGAGGTCTACTGGGCGGCCTCGGACATCGGCTGGGTGGTGGGCCACTCGTACATCGTGTACGGGCCCCTCTTCCACGGCTGCACCTCGGTCCTCTACGAGGGCAAGCCGGTCTCCACCCCTGACCCCGGGGCCTTCTGGCGGGTCATCTCCGATCACGGCGTCGCGGCCCTCTTCACGGCCCCCACCGCCTTCCGGGCCATCCGGCGGGAGGACCCGGAGGGGGAGTACATCAGGAAGTACCCGAGGTCCGGGTTCCGGAGGCTCTTCCTCGCCGGGGAGCGGTGCGATCCCGATACCCTCCTCTGGGCCGGGAAGCACCTCCGGGTGCCGGTCATCGACCACTGGTGGCAGACCGAGACCGGCTGGGCCATCGGGGGGAACCCCGTCGGGCTGGAGATGCTCCCCGTGAAGCCGGGGTCCTGCACGAAGCCCGTCCCCGGCTACGACATCCATGTCCTGGACAACGAGGGGCGGGAGCTCCCCCCCGGGCAGATCGGGAACATCGTGGTCCGGCTCCCTCTCCCGCCCGGCTGCTTCCCCACCCTCTGGCAGAACGACCGGGACTTTGTGAAGACCTACCTCTCCGAGTATCCCGGGTTCTACGAGACTGCCGACGCGGGCTATCTGGACGTGGACGGGTACCTCTGGATCATGAGCCGGACCGATGATATCATCAACGTCGCCGGCCACCGGCTCTCGACGGGGGCCATGGAGGAGGTCCTCGCCTCCCACCCCGATGTCGCGGAGTGCGCCGTCACCGGCGTGAAGGATCCCATCAAGGGAGAGATCCCCGTGGGGTTCATCGTCCCCAAGGCAGGGGTGAACCGGCCGGAAGGGGAGATCGTCCTCGAGCTCGTCCGGCTCGTCCGGGAGCGGATCGGGCCCGTGGCATCCTTCAAGCTCGCGGCGGTGGTCAAGAGGCTCCCGAAGACCCGGTCGGGGAAGATCCTCCGGGGGACCATGAAGAAGATCGCCGACGGGGAGCCCTTCACCGTGCCCCCCACCATCGACGATCCCGCCATCCTCGACGAGATCCGGGAGAGCCTCGCAGGGCTCGGGTACCCGAAGGGCAGGTGACGGGACCGGGAGGGTCACCCTCCTCCGGGTACCGGCGGGATCATGGGGAGGGATCACCCCGGCCCAGGTTCTCCCACGCCGGAAGATTCCTTGAGGTCAGTAATCATTTATAAATGTTTCCCTGCCCGGGGGCAAAATTCGCGGCCTAGGATACGTCATCTGGTGATACTTACCCTATGATCTATATAATAAAGCCGTTTTAGCATAATTCATGCAGTTTATGTCTTTTATATGCTTTTTAATTGATTTTATTTGTTATAATAATTAACAAGTAAGATAAATTATAGATTACTTCATAGATACCATTATATACTATTACATATAATTAAAATATGTTCACAAGGGAACGAGGGGATGAACTTATGAAAATCGTCATCCTGATCATCCTGACGGGCCTGGTCCTGATCGGGGCGGCCTCTGCCGCCCAGGTAGACGTCACGGTCACGGCCAGCCAAGAGTGGATGACAGCGGACAATAAGGATGATGTCGACATAACGGTAACCGTCATCGATTCGGCAGGAGAACATGCAGGCCAGCCCTTCGAGGGTGCAAATGTCACCTTCTCGGTCAACTCGCCCTACGAGCTGAGAGCGCACCGCGAGCTCACCGACGAGGACGGGATTGCACGGACAATCCTCGATGACACCAAAGTGAGCGGGATAGCGAACATCACGGTACAGGTGGATGCCCTGAAACTGACCGAGCTCTTCGGCTGGGTCACCTATACCGAGATCCGGAACCTGAGTATACCCATTGACCATTATACCCCCTGGTCCATCACGACCATCTACAAGAGCCAGGTCCAGGTACGCAATCCCGGCCCCATCTCCGTCTATGTCAAGGATTTCTACGGGAACCCGGTGGACAACCGCCGGAACGTGGAGACGGTGCGGTTCGATGCCTCCTCCAAGGGACTCGCGGGATTCGAATCGGGTGGATCCTATGTGAAGTCCCTCATCGTCCCGGTCAATGAGTCCGGGTTCGCGACCGTCCAGTTCATTGCCGATCCCGTGGGCGTCAACTACGTATACATCACCCCCCCCTCCCCCATCAACTCCAAGCTCATCAGCATCGAGGGCATGGCAACCGGCTCGCCCTGCAAGGTCACCTCCATCGTCTCCCCCGATGGCAATCCCTTCCCCTACACCGTGGTGAAGACCGGGTATTTCACCCTCGGTTACACCTTCATCGACCAGTACGGGTACCCCACCCTGAACCAGCCGGTGAACATCACGACGAGCGCCGGGGAGACCATGTCCTTTGTCACGAACAAGAACGGGATGGTGGTCATCAACTACGGGCCGAAGGACATCGCAGGCATCTACACCATCACCGCGACGGCGGTGAACAATGTTTCGGTGACGGACACGAGGAAGGTGGAGTTTGTCAGCGGCGAGCCCGCGGACGCCCTCCTCACGGCGAGCCCCCAGACCATGGCGAGCCGGGACGTGAAGGATGACATCACCTCTGATCTCACCATGCGGGTCATGGACCAGAAGGGGAACCCGGTGGCGGGCGAGGTCGTCAGGTTCAGGTTCAAGACCCTCACCGTCGATAACAAGTTCAACCAGACCGCCCTCCCCATCCTCGAGAGCGGAGGGGCGAGCACGAGCTTCACCGGCGTCGATATCACCGCCGTCACCGATGACAACGGGAATGCAGTCGTACTCTTCCACCCCGGTGCCTTCACCACCGACGCGAACGCCAAGGGGTACAGTCCCCAGGCCAAGGGGACCGCCGTGGTCGAGGCCCAGTGGTCATCGGTGACCCGGCTGGTGACCCTCAGCTACGTGAACTTCCCGTACCTGACCATCGAGAGCTGGGTGAGCCCGGCCACTCTCAGGGTGAACGAGACGGTGGACGTGACGGTCCGGGTGAAGGGCGACGGGTGGGCCCTCCAGCCGAAGCCCATCGATGTCCTCCTCCTCTCCGACCGGTCCGGCTCGATGCTCAGTGATTACCCCGACCGGGCAGTGAGCGTGATGGGTGCGGACAAGGTCTTCACCGGCGAGCTCGACTATTCCCGGGACCGGCTGGGCCTCGTCTCCTTCGGGGGGAAGGGAAAGCCGGATGTGACCAATAATGAAGACTGCGGGAAGGATGGCAAGTCCAGCGACGATGCCTCCTATGCCCTCGCCAACTACCCGGGGAATGGCCGGACCTACATCGAAAACGCGACCCTTGACCTCGGCCTCTCCGCGAACCCGAATACCATCACCACCGAGATCTCCCGGCTTGTCCCTGGCGGGTACACCTCGATGCGCTTTGCGCTGAAGCTCGGGATCGACCAGATAGCAGCGAACCCCCGGACCGGGGCGGTCAGGGCCATCGTCCTCCTCTCCGACGGCGACTACAACTGGTACGGTGACCCCCTCGCCCGGGGCTCCGCGGGACCGAACAACCCGTCGAGCTACGGTGACCTGGACTCCCGGCACATGAAGTTCTCAAGCATCACCAACAACACGCAGCAGAACATGGCGGAGTACGCGAAGGCGAACAAGATCCGCATCTTCTCCATCGGGTTCGCCCAGGGCATCTCGTCCGGCGGGCAGCAGACCCTCGAGCTCCTTGCCACGAATACCGGCGGCAGGTACTACTATGCACCCACCGGGGATGA
>JAJRCS010000036.1 GCA_028678815.1 Methanomicrobiales archaeon
CCCGACCGGATGGTGATGGAGATGAGCGCGGCGAACCTCTTCTCCACCAAGTTCGAGTACGGGAGTGATCGCCTGGGGTTGATCTCCTTCGGGACCAACGGGAGGGCGAGCGCAAGGAACAACGACAACTGCGGCAGGGACGGCGACTCCGGCGACGACTCCTCGTATGCGAAGAGCAACTACAAGAGCGACGGTAAAACCTACGGGGACTGGGCCACCCTCGACCAGGGGCTCACCTCCAATGACAAGGCCATCGGGAGCGCCATCACGGGCCTCGTCCCCTCCGGCTACACCCCCATGCGCTACGCCCTCTACAAGGCCGTGACCGAGATGAAGGCAAGCGGGAGGCCGGAGGCCATCCGGGCCATCGTGGTGATGTCCGACGGAGACTACAACCGGTTCGGGGATCCCCTGGCCCGGGGTGCACCGGGGCCCGCCGATCCCAGTGCCTACGACGACCTGGAAACAGACTACGTGCCCTTCGCCGGCCTCGCGTCCCAGAGCATGGCCGATTACGCGGAGGATAACGGCATCCGGATCTACACCATCGGGTACGCGGCGGGTATCTCACCAGGGGGGAGGCAGACCCTCGAGCTCCTGGCAACCCAGACCGGGGGGAAGTACTTCTACGCCCTGACGGGAGACCAGCTCGCCACCGTCTATAGCCAGATAGCGGGCGAACTCAAGGAGGCGGCGGGGGTGAACACCCGGATGGATCTCGACTTCCGGAACGTGGAGGTGAACGGGGTCGGGGTGCCGGGGTCCGGTGTCTTCGAGTACGTGTATCGGGAGGGCGAGTCCACCCTCATCATCCCCCCGGCACCCGGGATAGAGAGGACCGAGAACTCGGAGGGGGCCTGGAACCTGAACCACTTCCTCAGCTTCAGCTTCGGGACCATCAAGGTGAACGAGGAGTGGGTCGTGAACTTCACCCTGAAGGTGATGGCGGGCGGGAACATCAAGGTCCTGGGGGCCAGCTCCCGGGTTACCTTCGATGACGGCAAGGGGACCCTCACCCTCCCGGATACCTATCTCACCTCCATTCCCGAAGGGACGGAAGGGGGACTGGGAAGCCTCGCCCTCAGGATCACGGGCCTCAAAAGGACGAACCCTGAGGAGGACCGGAGGAATGCGAACCTCGCGTGGGATATCGCCTACAACGGGAATGACCCGGAGATCAGGGAGGAGATCGAGATCGCAACCCTGAACTACCCGGCCTTTGCCTACAAGGGGACCACCACGGCGAAAAAAGAGGACTCCGCTGACAGTTATATACTCGATATCAGCGACCTCCGGCCGGGGACGTACCGGGTGAGGGTGACCGGTTTTGTGGATGATGCCGAGAGCTCCTCAGACGAAACAGTGATCACCATCGGCCTGGTCGAGCAGGCTCCCCAGATCCTCATCAGTTAACCCCCACACCCGTCCTGGTTGTGTCCCCCGGGGCGGGGGGGGGCCTCCCTCAGGGGCTGTGAGAAGGGAAAACGGGGTGCTCTGAGGGCAGGGCCTGGAAAGAACGGGGGGAGTGAGAGAGAAGCGGGGGCAGGGTACGGGGTGGTCCTAGTGGATCCAGCCGATCTCCTCGTCGTCCTTCTTGCCCCGGCCCCGGGGTTTCTTCTCCGGCTTCCCGGCCTCTTTCCCACCGGAGGACGGCTCGATGACGTCGATCCGGCGCTTTCCCGGGTCGAGCTCCCGGGGCTTACCCGCTGCCGGGACCTTTCCCTTTCCCGGGGTGAGGAGGGAGCTGTCTATCGGGCGGATACCCGTGCTCCTGACCTGGACATCCCGCGAGACGAGGCTCCCGTCCTTTGCCTTATCAGCCTGCCGGAACCGGACATCCCTGGCCTCGAGGGCCTCGTCCCGGGGCCTCGTCGCCCTGGGGATGGCGGCGGTGGAGGCCTCCCCGGCTCCTGCCTTTGCGGTGCCCCGCTCCACCCGGATGTCCTTCAGGCCGAAGACGGTGTCCTTGGGGGCCTGCCCCCCCTTCACCACGGTCTTCCTCGTGATATCCGTGGGGGTGCCACCCTCCTTTCCCTGGGTATCCCCGACCCCCCTGACCTTCCCCATGGACATGTTCAGCCCCTCGAAGAGGGGCGACGACCTCCCGGCCTTCTGGGACTTCATCATGCCGGTGAGGGTGAGCGTCCGGTCCTTCAGCTCGCCGGCCGCTGCCACGGGGGCGGGGGCGGCCGGTGTCCCGAGTTCATCGACGGAGGCTGCCCCGGCCGGTGCCTCGGACCCCGGGAGCTCCTCCTCGGTCCTCCGGTTCTCCTGCTCGAGTTCCACGCGGTACTCCTCCCGGGCCTGGGCCAGCTCATCGAGGCGCGGGATGTTTTGCATCCCCGAGAGCATGATGATGATCCCGACGTACCGGGTATTCGGGATGGGGTAATCCCCCGACCGCATCTCGAGGCCGGCGATGGACCGGTCGATCCACTTCCTCACGGTCTGGAACCCCCGCATGGAGGGCTCCTGGGAGGGGCCGGCGATGAGCACGAGGGCCTTGTCGGCGCTCGTCAGGTCGCAGGGGATGGAGACCTCCTCGTAGATGGCCTTCTTCGCGAGGGAGACGATCCGGGAGGCCTTGGTCTGGTGGCTCTGGATAAAGTAGCTCGCCGGGCGCCAGCGATCGAGGAAGTTCAGGTACCCGCTGGGGAGGTTCTCGGCCGCGTAA
>JAJRCS010000057.1 GCA_028678815.1 Methanomicrobiales archaeon
CCAGACTTCGCCGGGATCGAGGTTGTTGTTGCCGTCGTCACCCTCGGGCAGGATACCCTCCAGGTCAATCTTGTCATCGGTCAGGATTATCTGGAAGAGGGGATTGTCATGGGCATTGGTGACGCGGTAGGTATAGGTCACTTCATCCCCCGGAGTGATGACATCGGCTGATGCCGTCTTCACGAGATCGATGGAAGGATTGATCACATTCACCGACACGGGATCGCTCGTGTCACTGACCTGGACGCCGAGGGGATCGGTCCCGGTCACGGTCGCGGTATTCGTGACCTTCGCCGTCACCGGAACCGTTATGGTATAGGTCCAGGTCTCACCCTGTTCGAGGACACTATCCCCGTCGTCCCCGGCCACCAGGGTATCTATCGGGCCCAGGCGGTCATCCTCAAGGGTTACTGCCAGGAGGGGATTATCGGCGGCATTCGACACCAGGTAGGTGTAGGTGACGTCGTCACCGGCATGGACCAGGGGAGCCGAGGCAGACAGTTCCACGGAGATCGCCGAGACTGTCACCAGGTTCACGGTTACGGTTACCGGGTCGCTCTGCGCAACCACGTCCCGGCTCAGCAGGTCAACTCCTGATGCCGTGCCGATATTCGTGGTGGTGGAGGAGAGGATAGTATCACGGGTATATACCCACAGCTCACCGGGCTCAAACAGAGTATCCCCGTCATCTATGGATTCCGGCATCCCGGCGTCCGGCATACCGATGTTCCCGAGACGATCGTCATCGAGGGAGAGGTCATAGATGGCAGACCGTCCGGTGTTCTGCACCTTGTACGTGTAGGTGACCGTGTCGCCGGCGGATACCTCGGTTGCCGATGCGGACTTGGCCACCATCATCTCCCCGGGATAGACGTGTCCCTCGATGGTGAGGAGTGCCCATTCGGTGGGGCGGATGGTATCGCCGAAGTCTTCCGGCCAGTAGCCACCCGGTGTCTGATCTGGAATTACTTCCTCAAGGATAGTATCGAACCAGTCCATGGTGCTGCCAGGGAAGGTTCCGACTCCGACCAGGGACAGACCCCTCGTCATGAGGAAATAGTCCATATAATTATAATTCCCGAGATTCCAGTTGCCCGCGATAAACCCGACGGCAGCCAGGACGTCGTCACTGGCAGGGGTCCTGCCGATGAGATGCTGCTCGATGAGGAGATCCCCTGTGTAGTGAATATACGGGAATCCATTGAAGGGCGGCGCCCAGTAATATGCCCCGCCCGACCCCGGGTAGTCCTGGATACTGTCCACCCAGAGTGCGAGCCGGGTGATGGTATCCGGGGGGATGGTTACCCCGGATTTCTCCTTCGCATCAATCAGGGCAAGGGAGGCGATACCGGTGTGCACCTGGTCGGCGGGTACATCCACGAAGTAGGGTACAATCGTCCCTTCCGAATCTTTCCCCCCTGTCCAGCCGCCCACATCACCGAAGTTTACACCATCCTGTTCATTCCGCTGGGCCCAGGCAAGGTAGGCAACAGCCTCCTCGACAACCTGTTCCTGAGTCTTCCCAAGAGCGCTGGAGCCGGTATCTGATACCACGATGGTGGGTGTCTGGTTCCTCACGATGGCCATGATGGCAAGGCTCGTCTCGGTCACTGTATCGGGTGCGGTCTCGAAGCCGCAGTATTCAAGGGAGAAGTAATCCCAGATCGACCCATCATCCTGTACCTTCCGGAAGATGAACCCGAGGCCGTCCTGGACCCCCTCAGCCGGGGGCTCACGCAGTTCCCTGGAACGATCGAGCAGCTTGATCATCGCAATGGAGGTCTTCTCTACCCGGTGGTTGTACGTGCACTCTGCGGGGTACGGGTCACCCCAGGAGCCGTAGCTGTCGATGGCAGGATCATCAAGGTTCTGTTGCGCTTCTAACCATGCAAGCCCCTGGTCGAGGGAGTCCTGCATCTGGCTATAGGCCACTGTTGCTCCCCCGGGCTGTACAGACAGGAACAGGGTGGCAACAAGAGCCAGAGTGATGACTATGTGTGTGTGTCGCGCCATAGGTGTTACCTCGTTGAGGTCCCGGACCGCGAGGACGGGGAGAGGAGCGCCACCGCCCATCGGGACCGTGAGCCTCGGTGTCTCATATACCCGGGGAGGAACCCGGGCAGGCCGTGGCTAGGGAAGCCCGGCCCCGGCAACAAACTCATATTGATCTATCCCATTGTATATATAATTATCTTTACAATGATATCATTGGAATGTTAATTTCAAATGAAATTAGTTAATAATTCAGTTTATTCACTCTTTTCCGCCACGATACAAAGGTTCAGGAAATCGGGCGAAATCAACCCGGAATGCCTCCGGGTGCCGGGGATACATGGCCGGCGACACCCCGGTCAGGAGAGAAAAGGGCCAATCCCGGACCCCGGGTCCCTCGGCGGAGGTATCAGGGCTGAAAAAGATCCGGGACTTGAGACGCCGTTGCACAGGATTGGCGGACCTCGGGGATGAGAGATGATAGCGTGCAGAGAAGTGATCTCACTCTGACCGGGTCGTTCATGTCTGGCAACATATAGTGCTCGCCGGCATATATTATAAGTCTTTTGATATAATTCTAACACGATTACGCAAAATAAATGAGAAAAATTTTACGCAATCTTCAGGGATCCCGGAACGGGGCAGCGAGCGCCCCCGGGGGCAGGGAGTGGCCGATTACAGGGGAGATAGGAGTATTTCCTACCAGGAATGGACCCTTTTCAGCATCCTGACCAGGTCCCTGGTGGACCGGGCGGCCGGGGGGGAAGGCTCCTCGGGGATGGGCCTCCCGCCCAGGGCCCGGAAGATGGCGTTCACCGCCCGGCCGAGGGAGGGGCCGTACCCGCCCTCCAGGACGAGGGCGAGGGGGAGGTCCGTCGTCTCCCGGAGCATCCGGGTGAGGATGCCGTAGTCCCCCGGCCGGAGGCGCATCACCGCCTTGGAGTCATCGGCAAGGGCATCCTGGCCGGCCGAGACGAGGATGAGGTCCGGGCGGAACCACCCGAGGGCCGGGCAGAAGACGTCGGAGAAGACGAGCCGGTAGTCGGCGATGCCCGCGCCCGGCTCCAGGGGGGCGTTCAGGGTGTACCCCCTCCCGGCCCCTTCCCCGGTTTCCCCCGGTTTACCGCCCCCCGGGTACCCCTCAGCCTGGTGGACCGAGCAGAAGAGGACCCGGTCGGAGGCATAGAAGATCTCCTGGGTGCCGTTCCCGTGGTGGAGGTCCCAGTCCAGGATGGCCACCCGGTCGACGGAGTCGAGGGCCCACGCGGCCGCGACCGCCACGTTGTTCAGGAGGCAGTACCCGCTCGCCCGGTCCGGCCCGGCATGGTGGCCCGGCGGCCGGACGAGGGCGAAGCAGTCGTGGCCGTCCAGGGCCTCCCCGGCCGCGAGAACCGCGGAACCGGCTGCATAGCGGGCGACCTCGAAGGAGTCCCCGCAGACGTAGGTGTTGAAGTCGATGTAGCATTCGCCGGCCGACATGCCCCGGAGCCATGCGAGGTACTGCCTCCGGTGGACCCGCTCCAGGTCCCTCTCCTCTGCCGGGACCGGGTCAAGCCTCCGCACGATGTGGGGAACCCCAGAAAGGGCCAGCCGGAACCGCTCCCGGTTCTCCGGGTGCCCCTCCATGTGGTGCCGGCAGAAGATCTTACCCGTGACAGCCCTGCAGGTCATGCCATCTTCCCGGGGGAGCCGGGGATCAGACCGCCTTCCCCTCCATCACCGCATCCTCGGGCACATCGATGGTCCGCCCGGTCTCCTCGATCCGGTACCTCCCCAGGGCCTGGACCTCGTAGGGGTTCCCCTGGGTCGAGTACGGGACCACGAACTCCCCGTTCACGCTCTGCTGCCGGTAGGTGAACCGCCTCCCCCAGTTCGAGACGAGGTCGAGGGCGATGGTCCCCTCCCCCGTGATCCGGGCCCCCTTCACGTACTCGAAGATCTTCACGTACTTGAGGTCCGGGGCACCCCCCGAGGTGTTGGAGAAAACCCCCGAGGGGGACTCGTGGACGAGCCGGTAGTGGCGGAGGGCGGGGACGGTGTCCACCGGGAGGAAGACGGCCTGGGAGACGGCATTGGCGAGGTTCCCCTGGAC
>JAJRCS010000058.1 GCA_028678815.1 Methanomicrobiales archaeon
GGATGCTCACCCTCTCGCAGGTCACCCCGCTGTTCCTCCTCTCCCTCGGGTGGATCGTCGCCGTCGCGGCCTTCACCTTCGTCCTCGCCGTGAACCTCATGAAGAAGCGGCTCATCGTGTAAACCATCGGGCGAGAATCCTTCCATCTCTGATGCAGGGTTGAACCTGTGATATGCGGACGCTCCCGGGGGAAGAGAGATAGCCGTCCCCTCGGACGCCCCCGCCGCTTCGGCGTCCCCCGTTGCGACAGGCCCTGTTACAGGGCGGCAGGTGGCCATATCCGGGATCTCCAGAAGAACCGTCCACTCTGAATCCCGGACCGGGACGGGGGAGAAAGAGGAGTCTGCCCAGCTCTGGTTACTTCCCGCCGCCCTTGTCGTTCCCGTAGTACTTTCTCAGGAACTCCCTGACCTTCTCGGACTCGATCCAGCCCCGGTCCAGCTGGTCGATGATCCCGTTGATGAGCTTCGCCTGGTCCAGGATTTTCTGGGATACGTCCCCGCCGCTCAGGTCGGCGAGGCCCACGATGACGGCGAGGGGGTTCCGGATATGGTCCCCGAGGATGGCGAACTGCTCGATGTTCTTCTCGATCTGCTCGTACGCCTCCCTCTTCTGGGCCTCGATGAGCTGCCTCTGGAAGATCTCCTGCCTGAGCTGCTCGTTCGTCCGCTGGAGCTCCTGGGTGCGGGCCGCGACGAGCTCCTCGAGCCGGGCCCGGTACCGCTCGAGCTCGTCCTCGGCCTGCTTCCGGTCGGTGATGTCCCGGGCGATGGCGAGGACCTCGTCCTGCCCGCTCACCACGAGGCGCATCTCGTGGTGCCGCACCCCGCCTCTCCCCTTTGTGGTGTACTCGAAGATGTAGACCGGGGAGATCTCCCCTTCCGTCCCCCCGGCCTCCGGGGGGTCCTCCGCGCCCGGGGGGATCACCTGGAAGGTCTCCTCGATCTCCCCCAGGCCCTTCCCGAGGAGCTCCCGGAGGGCCATGGCCCCGAGCTCCGCGGCCGTCGCCTGGTTGAACTCATCGTGGATCCCCTCCCGCCTCACCTGGCACATGAGGTCCGGGATGGCGGAGAGGAGGGCCCGGTTCTTCTCCTCGCTCCTCTGGAGCCTCACCTGGGCCTTCTCCAGGGCCGCGAGGGTCTTGTTGATGTTCTCCTGGAGGTTCGTCACCTCGTCCCCCTCGGTTCCCACCGGGAGCCGGGCCGAGAGGTCCCGGGTCATCCCGATCCGCTTCACATCCGTCGAGAGCTTCGATATGGGGGAGAGGATGGACCGGTCGAGGAGGTAGATGAGGGCGACGGCAAAGATGATGACGAGGAGGACGTAGGAGAGGGTGAAGTACCCGAGGGTGGCCTGCCCCTGGGCATAGATCTGCCTGGGGAGCTGGGTCTTGATATCGAGGATGGGGGTGTTATAGAGGGACACCACCGGTTTATACGCCGCGATGGTGGTGGGGTTGTCCGAGTTGATGAAGATGGGGATGCCCGAACCGAGCTCCACCTCGGCCAGCCGGACGTCGGCCGGGCTCCCGGGATCCCTCCACCGGTAGGCCGTGACCTCCTGGTTCGTGAGCTGCCCGATCCGCCGGATCTCGCTCTCGTCCAGGAACCGGCCCATGATGAGGTACCCCCTCTTCACCCCGTCGTAGTTCTTCGTGGTGATGGGGGCGGAGGCGACCATCACCGGCCCCTCCGGGAGGAGGAGAAAGCCGCTCCTCGCGTCGGTGTTCCCCGTCATGTTCCAGAGGATCTCGTTCCCCGCCACCATGCTCGCGATGTTCCCGGGGAGGGGGCCCTCCTGGCCGGTGGCGAGGTCAAAGGCCTTGGCATAGTAGATGGCCCCCGTGGTGTTCACGAAGACCAGGAAGTTGATCCGGCCGCTGGAGAAGGTCTCGGGCCGGAAGTTCCTCTCGATGTACTGGAGGTTCCCGTCCTTGAGGAAGGTGTAGGTATCATCCCTCGGCCCCCAGGCCCTCACCATGGTCTCGACGGAGGAGAGGTCCTCCTGGAGGAGGCTGAAGAACCGGTCCATGTTCTGCTGGGTCTCCCTCTCCTCGAGGTTGACGAAGCTCCCGAGGACCACCGCCGAGGTGACGAGGTAGAAGGCCCCGAGGGTACAGAGGAGGGTGACCGCGACGATGATGAGGAGTTTCCTGCGGAGATCCATGGCTGTCCCTGGGAGACCCGGAGGGGCGGAGAGACCCGTTAACGTATCTATTATTTTTTATAAGTTCCCAATAATACTTCTCCCTCAGCCACACCCCACTTTACCCCCCTCCCGGGGGTGATGCGGGATTCCGGTGGCCCGGATCGCCCGGCTTCCCCCATTTCCCGAGAGAGAGAAGGATTTTATCCCCTTTTTCCCAAGCTCTTCCCATATGGGTGTCAGATGCATCGAGCTTCCCGGTATCGGGACGAAGTACGAGCTGGAGACCGAGAAGGGGGACAGGGTCGCCATCATCTTCATGGGATCCCGGAAGTTCCAGCTCTACATCCTCGAGAAGGGGAAGGCCGCCCCGTCGGGGGCCGAGCTCACCGCCTCCGAGGCGAGGAGGGTGGGGAGCCTCCTCTCGGGCGCCATCATCGAGGCCGAGAAGGAGGCGGTGGAGATCGCCTTCTCCGCCCTCTCCGACCTCCGGATCCGGGTCCACACCTATGTCATCCGGAAGAACCTCGCCGGTAAGTCCATCGCCGAGCTCCAGGTCCGGACCAAGACCGGCGCCACGGTGGTCGCCGTCTCCCGCACGGGGAAGAACATCGTGAACCCCCTCCCCTCCTTCACCTTCGAGGACGGGGATATCGTGGTCGCCATCGGGGACACCGACCAGCTGGAAGAGTTCGAGCACCAGATCCTGGGTACCTGATGGAAGAGATCGCCCTCGCCCTCTTCGTCTGCCTCGTCCTCGCCATCGTCGTGAAGAGGTACTCCCTCCCGCCCATCCCCTTCTACATCATCGCGGGGATCGTCCTCGGAAAGAGCGGCCTCAACCTCGTCCCGGCCGACGAGTACTCCCAGTACCTCTCGTACCTCGGCCTTATCTTCCTCCTCTTCTACGTCGGCCTGGAGAT
>JAJRCS010000087.1 GCA_028678815.1 Methanomicrobiales archaeon
GCAAGACCCCCGCCCTCCTGCTTCGCCTCACCTGGTATGTCTGGCATGAACCGTTCCTTCTTCCTGGCAGCAGATAAATCCGGCCACTCCGTCAATCCTTCCCCCGCTTCCCGCCCCTGCAGGTGAGGATCATGTGCCCGGCGAGGACGACGAGGAAGGGGATCCAGAGGAGGGTATGGAGCTGGAAGGCGAGGGCTTTCGGGAGGAGCCCGAGGGTGACAGCCTCCATGGTCCGCCACCGGGTGATCCCGAGGCCCGTGATGACGAGGAGGATCGAGAGGACGAGGAGGAGCCAGCCGAGGGATCTCCGGAGGTTCGGGCATGCCATGGTATCAGTCCCTGAAGAAGGACCGGTTCAGGTCCGCGGTGTTCGAGTAGCCCCTGCTCTCCCAGTAGCCCCGGTAGGTGGGATCGTCGGAGAGCCGGATCCCGGTCACCCACCGGATCCACTTGTACCCCCACCGGTCCTCGGCCACGAGCTCGAAGGGGTACCCCCGCTCGACAGGCATCGTGATGTTGTTCATCCCGTAGGCGAGGAGGATGTTCCTGCTCCGGATGTAGTCCAGGGGGAGGGAGGTGGTGTACCCGTCGGCGGCGGTGAAGATGACGGTGTTTGCCCGGGGATCGGGATCGGCGGCATTGATGAGGTCAGAGACCTTCACCCCCTCCCAGAGGATGGTCGCGTCCCACCCCTCGACGCAGAAGAGGGTGACCCGCTTCCGGTAGTGCGGGAACCCCCGGAGCACCTGGTCGTAGGTGTAGGCTTTTTCCTCCCCCACCAGGCCGTCGATGGTGAGCCGGTAGTCCGTGATATTGACCTGCTGGGGGCCCCTGATGGAGTTCTCCCTGAAGTCCTTCACCGAGGAGAGGAGCTCCCCCTGGTACTCCCGGACCTCTACCCCCGGGAGCCTCTCCGGGCCCTGCTCCCCCAGGCAGCCGGCCAGGAGGACGGTCACCAGGAGGGTAAGGAGGAGGGCGGTGACGGGGAGGGTTTTTCCTGAAACGGTGGTGGTGCCCATGGAAATCCCGGCTATGAATCTCCGTCCCCCTTCATGAGGTTTTGGGATATCCTCACCAAACGGGGGCGAAGGGACGGCAGTTCGGCAGCTTTATCCCTGCCGGGTGCGCTCTCTCCCGTACGTCTCAGGAGGATGTGTGCGGAGATGAAGGTCCACATCGACAGGGATGACTGCACGAGCTGTGCCACCTGCTGGAGCACCTGCCCCGATCTCTTCGAGGAGAACCCCGATGACCACTTCAGCCAGGTCACCGGGGCCAACCGCGCAGGGAGCAACGCCGACGGAAGCGTCCCCGAAGACCTGGAGGGGTGTGCCGTGGAGGCCGCCGACACCTGCCCTGTCCAGATCATCCACCTCGATTAGGGGACTCGTCCCGCAGACAGAGCATAGGGCGACGGGCCCCGCACGGGCCCGTGGACCGGCTGGCTTATCACCCCGGCTTTCTCAGGGTAGCTGGATCCATGCCGCGGGAACTGTCAGAACGGGACCAGGAGATCCTGAAGAAGCTCGCTCCCGAGTGCAGCGACGAGATCTGCGCCGGCTCGGGGCACGCCTTCCGCTCCATCCTTCCTCCCGTGGCAAACCACTTCGCCACGGGTGAGGCCGACTTCGCCGAACGGATCGGGCGCCTCTCCGACGACGACCTCCGGTACCTCGTGGACCTCATCAGGGACGGGGGGGAGAGCCTGGGGTGCGTCCCGCCCGAGTACCTCTCCCTCTTCCTCCAGCGGGTTGCAGACCGGATCGGGAGGAAACAGGCCGAGGAGCTCGTCATGATCTACGCCCGGGAAGGGGAGTGCGAGGTTCCTGAAGAGGTTCCTCCCCCGGTGAACTGAACCCCGTCCTCCCCGCCGCGCTGTTCTTATAGGCTGATACCTCCCATTGGTTCATGTCATGCACGAGCCGCCGGTCAAGAAGGTCCTCTACTGGTGCGACCGATGCGAGGTCCCCCTCATCGCCCGGACCTGCGGCTGCGGGGCGGAGGGGCGGCGGGTTCCCCTCCAGGTACCGTACGATGTCCGGCCGGCCCTTTCGGCTGACCTCGCCCTCCTACGGGGGCTCGTGGAGGACCGTTTCGGGCCGGTCCCGCTCCCGAGGATCGTCCTCCTGAACAAGGCCGGGGGGGTCGACCGGAACGAGCTCGTCATCATCCACGGGGAGCGCTTCGGATGGTTCTCCTTCGATCCCGTTGACCGGAGGTCCCGTTTTGACATCGCCCCGGGGGGCCTCCCCTTCGTGGTCGGGCATGCAACCCGCGGGATCGTGGACCTCGGCGAGGCGGCGCCCCGGGAGGAGCTGGACGGGCGCCGGATCGGGGGCAAGCGGATCCCGGCCAGGACCCGGGAGCCCGACGGGACGGTGGTGGTGAAATACCGGAACGGGTACGGGACCGGGGTATTGAGGGACGGGCAGATCCGGGTGAAGGAGATCGTGCCGGTGCATCCCCGGAGCCCCCCTGACCCCGGCTGGGAGCTCGCCGTGGAGAGGAACCGGTACCACCTGAAGAACCTGGAGAGGAACGCCGTCCGGGAGATCCGGCAGCACATGAAGGACCGGCCCTGCGCGAACGTCTCCTTCTCGGGAGGCAAGGACTCCATGGCGGCCATGGCCCTCGCCCGGAAGGCGGGGATCGCCTCGGCCTTCTTCATCGACACGGGGATCGAGTTCCCGGAGACGGTCCGGTTCGTCGAGGAGCAGGGGGTCGGGGTCATCCGGAAGGCGGGGGACTTCTGGGCGGCGGCGGAGAAGGCCGGCCCGCCGGCAAAGGACATGCGCTGGTGCTGCAAGCTCCTGAAGCTCCACCCCCTCCGGCTCCACCTCGCCACCACCGGTCCCTGCGTCACGGTCCAGGGGAACCGGTGGTACGAGTCATGGAACCGGGCCGACCTCGAGGCCACGAGCCAGAACCCGGCGAACCCCCTCCAGCTGAACATCTCCCCCATCCGGAACTGGCGTGCCCTCGAGGTCTTCCTCTACCTCTGGTGGCGGGAGCTCCCCGTGAACCCGCTCTACGACCGGGGGATCGAGCGGATCGGCTGCTACCTCTGCCCGGCGATGCTCGAGAGCGAGCAGGAGCTCCTCAGGGGCATGTACCCGGAGCTCGCGGAGCGGTGGGACGGGTTCCTGGACCGGTGGGCAGCCCGCCACGACCTGCCGGAGGAGTATGCCCGGTGGGGGCTCTGGCGCTGGCGGGACCTTCCGCCGAAGATGCGGGAGCTCTGCGCGAGGCACGGGATCGCCCTCGAGGGGGACAGGCTGAAGCCGGTCCCCCGCGGGGCCCCGGCAGGAGGTGCTCCCCGCGCAGTCGCTGCACCGGCGGAGGGGGAAGGGAGACGCGCTCCGGGGGCCTCCCTCCGCGGGGACTTCCCCCTCATCGCCGACCTCGTGTACCTGGACAGCGCCACGATGAGCATCGCCCCGGAACCGGTTCTCGAGGCCATGCTCGGGTACGAGCGCCACTACCGGGCGAACGTCGGGAGAGGGGTGCACCGTCTCTCCCAGGTCGCCTCGCAGAAGTACTGGGACGCCCATGAAAAGGTGAAGCGGTTCATCGGCGCGAAGGAGGGGGAGGTGGTCTTCACCCGGGACACGACCGAGGCGATCACCCTGGTGGCGGAAGGTCTCGCGTGGAGACCGGGCGACCGGGTCGTCACCACCGTGCTCGAGGAGTCCCAGAACCTGGTGCCCTGGCTGCACCTCCGGGAGAAGGGGGTGGCATGCGATATCCTGCCCATCAGGGAGGGGAAAACCGTCGATCCTGCCAGCCTCCGGGAGGTCATCACCGATCGGACCCGGCTCGTGGCGGTCACCCACGCGTCCGGTGTACTGGGGACCATCAATCCCGTGGAAGAGATCGGCCGTGTCTGCCGCGACCACGGGGCGCTCCTCCTCGTGGACGGCACCCACGCGGTCCCGCACATGCCCGTCGACGTCTCGTCCCTCGGGTGCGACTTCCTCTGCTTCTCCGGCGACCGGATGGCCGGACCTGCCGGGATCGGGGTCCTCTGGATGAAGGATCCCTCCCTTGAGCCGCTTTATGCCGGGGGCGGGATGGTCGGGGCGGTCACGCACGAAGGGTATACGGCCGCGGAGGGCTACCAGAAGTACGAGGCAGGGACGCCGAACGTCGCAGCCGGGGTCGGGCTCGGGGCCGCCGTGGATTACCTGGCAGGGATCGGGATGGAGCGTATCAGGGACCAGGGGAGCTGTCTCGCGGCCCGGATGATCGACGGGCTCCGGGCCCTGCCCGGGGTACGGGTCCTCGGACCCGAAACCGGGGAGGACAGGACGGGGATCGTCTCCTTCACCCTGGAAGGGATGGACCCCCGGGAGGTTGCGATGCACCTGGACGAGGTATCCGATATCCTCGTCGGGGCCGGCCACCACGACTGCCAGCTCCTCATGGAGCAGCTGGGCCTGCGGGACGGGGTGGTGCGGGCAGGTGCGTACCTCTACACCACGGAACAGGAGTGCGACCTCCTCGTCGCGACCGTGGCAGAGCTCGTGAAGGGCTAGAGAGGCGTCACCGGACGGCGAGCATCCGGTCGATGGACTTCCGGGCACGCCGTGCGATCTCGCCGGGGACGGTGACCTGCGGCGCCATCCGCTCCAGGGCATGGCACACCTTCTGCAGATCGGTCTTCTTCATGTTCACGCAGACGGCCTT